>JBGPVO010000301.1:0-2866 GCA_041491705.1 Verrucomicrobiia bacterium | reverse complement strand
GATGAGAAATAGTTGGCGCTCGACGCCGCGAAACTCTTTCGGGCCGACGTTGTGGAGTAGGCGCTGAAAAGCCGCCGGCCCGTCGAGGCGTTGCTTCTCAAACGCGAAGAGGACTGCCGCGGGTTGTTTTTGGGAAAGGGCGGAAGATGTGATGAGGGAGAAGTTCATAGCTCTCAGTGGATTATAGCAATGGCAGCGTGCGCGTCAACGGCGACGGTCTTGCTGGGAAGTTTGCGGTGATCACGCGTTTGCAGCGGGTGTCGTGGGGTTGGAGTTGCGCTATAAGCTGCTCGACATCAATAATATGCAGTTCGAGAGGTGGATGTATCAATGGCAGGTTTCGTGCTTTCTGAAGGTTACAACTTGGGGAATGGCCCGTCATTCTCCGATGTAGACGAATCATGCACCACCACCCATGAGTGGCCATCTAGCGACCAACGCGACGGCATTCGTAAGCGCGACTTTGCCACCCACGGGGTTGGCGGTCACGGTTGCGCTCGCCCTGCTCAGCACGTGGGTGGTCGTAGTGGTGCTCGCCTACCTCAACGTGCACACGCGCCAGGCGTGTTTTCGATTCTGGGCGGCTGCGTGGTTGTGTTTCTCGCTGTATCTGGCCGCTTCGGTAGCGCTGGAGCAACGGCCGGAAGCGACCTTTCTCGTGACGCTGGGCTGCGCCTCCGTTGGCATCAGCGCGCTGTGCATGCTGTGGGGCAGTCTGCAATGGGCGGGCCGAACGCAACACAATCGGTACTTGGGGCTTGGGTTGCTCGCAATCCTGGTGTGGAGCTTTGCCGCGCCGCACGTTCTCCGAAATCGAATCTGGGTCAATCTTCCCACGTCTCTTCTGCTGGCGCTGGCGAGCGGGTTCACCGCCACCCTCTACGCCAAGCAGTCTAAAGAGCTCAAAGGCGCGGTCTTGCTTACGCGCGGCTTATCGCTGTGGTCGCTGCAGATGATTGCGTTTCCGTGGGAAGCGTCCCTCTCCCCCGGTTTCAAGACACTGGGCTATGTGGCGACGGCGGTGCTGGCGTTGTGCATGGCGCTGGGCATGATTATGTTGGCGCTGGAACAGGCGCGCGCGCGCAACGAGGCGCTGCTCGGTGAATTCAAGAGAGGCATCGCGCAGCGGCGGTTGCTGGAGCAGGAGGTGAACGTCTCCGAGGAGAGATACCGATTGCTCTTCGATTCCGCCGGCGACGCAATCTTTCTGGTCGATCTTGGGAGCCTTCGGATTATCGAAGCCAATCCCGCCGCTGAAGCACTGGCCGGGTTCGGGCCGGATCAATTGGTTGGTCGTCCGCTGCTTGATCTATGCCCGAAGGTACGAAGCCCGGGCGAAAGTCTCCTGGAAAACAAGAAAAACGTCGAGGAACTGTTCGATGCAGCGGGGGAATTCCAACTCGTGAAGGCGCAGGGCGATCGCGTGCTTTGTGAAGGAAGCGCCACGCTGGTGGACTGCGACCGGCGACCCGTGTTGCAGATCAACGCCCGCGAGATTACCGGTCGCAAGAAACTGGAGCAACAGTTGCGGCAGTCGGAAAAACTCTCCGCGCTCGGACAGTTGGTGGCGGGTGTGGCCCACGAGTTGAACAATCCGCTGGCCGTGGTGATGGGCTACGCGCAACTCCTGGCGAAGCACAAGGCCATCGACGACAAGATGCGCAAGGATCTCCACAAGGTCCTTCATGAGAGCGAACGCGCGGCCAATATCGTCCGCAACCTGCTGACCTTTGTGCGTCCCCGTGAACCGCACCTGGCCATGGTCGATGTGAACCGCCTGGTCACCGAAGCCTTGGAAACACGCGAGGTTCAGGTGCAAAGTGCCAACGTCAAAGTCGTGCGAAAACTGACGGCTGATTTGCCCGAGACGACGGCCGACGCCGGCCAAATCGAGCAGGTGTTGACCAATCTGGTCGCGAATGCCATCCAGGCGATGGACGGCCAGCCTGGCCCAGGCATCATTGAAGTAACCACGGAGCGTCGCGGTGACCGGATTCGGATCGCCGTCGCGGACAACGGCCCCGGCATCCCGATGCAGATCATCGACAAAATCTTCGACCCGTTCTTTACGACGAAGGGGCCGGGCAAGGGGACGGGTCTCGGCCTGTCGATTTGCTACAGCATCATGGAGGAGCACAAAGGCAGGATTTGGGTGGAAAGCGAAGTCGGCAAAGGCTCGCAGTTTATCGTTGAGTTGCCGGTGGTGAAGTGCCCCGACGCGCCCGATGAGAAACGCAACGATGGGGACATGGAAGAATTCGCACCCGCCCCACAGCAACGACGGCTGCTGATCGTGGACGATGAGCCGGGCATCGTGGATGTATTGAGCGAGGCGCTCAACAGTACAGGTTATCGAACCGATACCGCCTCCAACGGCGTGGAGGCGCTGAAACAGATTGCCTCGCAAGACTACGACCTTATCATCTCGGACATGTGCATGCCGGAAATGAATGGCGAGGAACTCCACGCCGCCATCAGCCAGCACCATCCGCATCTGCAACACCGCATCATCTTTGTGACAGGTGACACGGTGAGCCCGACCTCGCGACGCTTTCTGGAGCAATCCGGCGTGCGCTGGCTCACCAAGCCATTCGCGATCAGCGACATCGAACGGCTGGTGGCCAGCTGCCTGTGCGGCGGGCTTGTGGAAACCGTACACGCCCGGGACGACAGCAAGTCCACTCCGACCGCGGTGTAAGGTCGAATTTTCACAGCTTGCTTCGAAGAAAACCGCCCGGTATCATCCGACGCGATCGGTATGCCGAGAGCGCTAATCACTGGGATCGCAGGGCAGGATGGATCGTATCTGGCCGAGTTTCTGTTGGCCAAGGGCTACGACGTGGCGGGGCTTATCCGCCGGGCGCGT
>JBGPVO010000300.1:0-2871 GCA_041491705.1 Verrucomicrobiia bacterium | reverse complement strand
CTGTGGCTGCTGACGGAGACAGTCTCCACGTGGCTGAAAGGCACATGAAAAAGGGGCTTTATCATACGATCTTGGTGCCGGTCGAGGCGACCGAGTACGACAAGTTCATCCTCGATCACATCGTGAAGCTGGCGCAATTTCACGGCGCGAAGTTGTTGCTCTTCCACGTCGCTGACGGCTGGGCCGCGCGCCATTATGGCGAAGAAGCCGACTCTGTCGAAGTCCGCGCCGACCGAAAATACCTTGAAGAACTCGCCAGCGATCTCCGCAATAAAGGGTTGGAAGTCGAGACAGTGCTTGGCTACGGTGATCCCGGCAGCGAGATCGTCGAAGCCGCGCGCAAACACAACTGCGACCTCATCGCCATGACTACGCACGGCCACCGGTTCATTTCCGACCTCATCTACGGCAGCGCCTCCCGCAAAGTCCGCCACGAAGTGGACATCCCCGTGCTCCTGCTGCGAGCGCCGAGAAAACGATAGTGTTTTGTAGCCACCCTTTAGGGTGTGCGCCGTTTGATGAACAAGAAGTCTGACAAACGCAGGCTAAAGCCTGCGGCTACGTGTTTCTGCGGTCAGCGAAACCGCCGCTTCACAAGGTCGTTCATCTTCGTCACGAGGCCTTGCAGATAGACGGTGGCGAGCTGGCCGTATTTGACGACGAGCTTGCCGTTGACGAGGACGAACTTGGCGCGGGGCGAGTGGCACAGCAAGAGGGCGCCGAGGGGGTCTTGGGCGGCGGCACCGGCGAATTCGATGGTGTTCAGGTCGTAAATGGCGATGTCGGCAGCGAAACCGGGAGCGATATTGCCGAGTTCGCGTTCGCGATTCAGTAATCGCGCGCCGCCCAGAGTGGCAATGCGTAGCGCGTCTTCCACAGTGAAACTGTCCGCGCCATTTTTCACGCGCTGGAGCAATAATGCCTGTCGCGCTTCGGCCAGCACGTGCGCGCCGTTGTTGCTCGATGAGCCGTCCACGCCAAGGCCGACCGTTGCCTTGGCGCGCAGCATCTCACAGACAGGTGGAATGCCGGAGCCGAGGATCATGTTCGATGATGGACAATGCGCGACGGCGGTCTTCGTATCGGCAAGCAGCTTGATCTCCTGTGAATTCAAGCAAACGCAATGCGCCCACGAGACGTCAGGGCCGACCCAACCGGCGCTGGCGAGATAATCGGCGGGTCGCTTGCTGAATTTCTCAACGCAAAACTTGTTTTCGTCCTCCGTTTCGGCGACGTGGGTGTGACAGAGCACGCCGTGCGACTTCGCGAGCGCGCGCGTATCTTTCAGCAGGTCGAATGTGATGGAGAACGGTGAGCAGGGCATCAAGTCGATGCGCGTCATCGCATACGGTTTCGCGTCGTGGAACTTGTGAATGACGCGCTCGCAATCTTTCACGATGGCTTTCTCATCCTGCACGACATCGTCCGGCGGCAGGCCGCCTTGGCTGCGTCCGAGCGACATCGAGCCGCGTCCCGCGTGGATGCGCATGCCGAGTTCCGCCGCGCCTTCGATGACCGCCTCGGCCTTCACGTCGGATTCGCGCGGATACACGTAGAACATGTCGTTGGTCGCCGTGCAACCGGAGAGCAACATTTCCGCCATCGAGATTTGCGAGCCGAGCTTGACGGCTTCGAAATCGACGCGGCCCCATACCTCGTAAAGTCCGAGCAACCAGTCGAAGAGCTTGGCGTTCTGCACGGGCTTAAAACAGCGCGTGAGCGATTGATACAGATGATGGTGCGTGTTGATGAGGCCGGGAATCACTGCGCAGTTCGTCGCGTCGATGGTCTCGTCGGGCTGGAAGTCGGCAGGCACGACCGAAGCGACGCCGCGAATTTGATTGTCTTCGACCAGCACGTGGTGGTTTTCTAGTTGTTGGACGCGGTTGCGGGCATCCCAACAAATGACGTGACCATTTTTGATAAGGAGCTTCATGAAACAACAGCATTTTTACGCGGGAGACAACCAACAAGGCAAAGAAATTCGGCGGCTCGCAATTGCCGCTGTCACCATCATCGCGGTCGCGCTGTGCTGCCGGCCGCTGTTTGCAGAGGAACCGCTGCCCGATTTGCGCGACCTGAGTCTCAAGGGCTGGGATTGTCTGGCGAAAAGAGAGGGGACGCCGTACGACGCGGCAGGCGCCGCCCGCAACCGCATGAAGAACCGTGACTGGATTGCCGTGACGGCGACCAACATCCCGCAGTGGGATTATGCCCAGTTCGTCGAACACACACACGCATTCGACGCTGAACTGGGCGAAGTGAAAGCCCGCGCGGCGCTAACGCCCGAAGCGACCGCGAAACTCGCAGCCATCGAAACGCAGGTCGTATCCGTCACAGGCTGGTTGGTGCTGACGTATCCGGGTCCGCCCGAATCGTGCAATTGCGACAGCGCGGAGTATCACGATTGGCACATCGAGCTGGTGCCGAAGCCGCTCGATCACGCGCCGCGCATCGGCGACCCGACGGCGCTGATCTGCGAGGTGACGCCGCGCGTCGAGTCGGCGATCTACAAATCAGGCGTGCGACTGGTGAAACTCGCGGAATTCATGGACCTCGGCAAGCCGCCCAACATCGTGGCGCATCCGACCGGTACCGCGCCCCACAAGGTGCGCATCACCGGCTATTTGATGTGGGACGATCAGCACAACGAACTAGGCAAGGACTTCGGCGCGACCATCGAGCGCGGCGGCAGTGGCGAGTACCATCATCCGTGGCGCGAGACGGCGTGGGAAGTCCATCCGCTTTTGAAGATCGAAGATTTGGGGACAGCCCACTAGGCGTATCGGAGCTGCGGTGTAATCAAGCTGGGCAGTCGCTCATCCACTGCCCAAGCCAACAACGTTGTTTTCGTGGGGGACAACCAACGAG
>JBGPVO010000299.1:0-2887 GCA_041491705.1 Verrucomicrobiia bacterium | reverse complement strand
CTGACGGCCGCGCCCGAGGAAGCGAAGAAGACGGAGCCGCAGTTACAGGTTGACGTGGACGGGAGGCGGTTCACGGTGGCCCTTGCGGGAAACGTGGACAAGCCGGTGAGCCTGGGCGACTCAGGCGTCAGTGCGCGAGTCGCGGATTACTGGCCTGACTTCCAAATGGATGAAAACCACAAACCCACGAGCGCGTCCAATAATCCGAACAACCCCGCGGCAGTGCTCGTCCTCACGCGCGGCGGGGACGAGGAGCGTCAATTCGTGTTTGCGTCGGGACAAATGGACCCGATCGTGCGGACGACGCGCGGCAAGGCGATTGGCGCGCAGGTCCGGTTGGCGGCTGGTGGTGCGCCGCAGCCGCGCAGTGGTGTGATGACAGTGGTGCTCGCCCCGGACGGGGCGTTGCACTACGCGGTCGCGGCGAAGGCTGGTTTCAAGTCGGGTGAAATGAAGGTGGGCGAGCCGGTCGCAACGGGCTGGATGGATTTTCAGTTTACGCCGGTGAAATACATCGCCAGGGCGGTGGTCGCCGAACAAGTCGAGCCGGCGCCGACGAACCCCGAGGCCAATTCTCCCGCATTGAAGGTGACGGCGCACGCCAACGGCCAGCAGCAATCGGAGTGGGTGCGATTTGGCCAGCCGGTTGTGCTGGCGGTCGGCGGAAAGGCGGTGCATGTGATGTACAGTTGGGATGTGATGACATTGCCGTTCACGATCGATTTGGAGGATTTCATCGTCGAGCGCGACGAGGGCAGTATGAACGTGGCGGGCTGGACGAGCAAAGTGGTTTTTCACGACGACGTTCGGGGGCTGACGCAACGCGCGTCGATCTGGATGAATCATCCCGCGTGGTTCAACGGCTACAAATTCTCCCAGGCGTCGTGGAACCCAAATGATCTGAAATACACGGCGCTGCAGGTGAAGAAAGACCCGCTGGTGGTGACGTATATGACGTGGACGGGCGCGGTATTGATTGTGGGCGGGATCGCGCTGATGTTTTGGGGACGTGGCTGGCTGCAGAAGAAGGGCACGGAGGAGGGCGGAAGGATGAAGGATGAACCGCGGAAGAAAGAGGCGATGGTGACGGCTTGAAAACGCTGACGACAATTCTGGTGGCGCTCACGCTGGCGACCGCGGCATTTGCCGACGATCTGGATTTTACCGCACTGCGGTTCCTGGCCGTGCAAAAGGACGGGCGGAAGAAGCCGCTGGATACGGTCGCGCTGGAGACTGTCGAGAAGTTGACCGGTAGGAAGACGTTTTTGGATCCAGACAGCGGCCGGAAGATGGAGTCGATGGACGTGCTGTTGTCGATGTGGCTTCAAACGCGGGACTGGAGCCAGATGCCCGTGATTCTCGTAAACTACAAGCCGCTGAGGGAGGGACTGGGCCTACCCGTGGACCAGAAGTATTTCACGTACAACCAGCTGGCGACGCCGAAGTTTCGCGAGATGATGGAGCGCATCTCGCAGAAGGAGAGCGGCAAGCAGAAGGTTGATCTCACGCATGAGGAGCGCGAGGCGCAGGTGGTGGAACAGCGGTTGAAGACACTGAACGACGCGGTCGGGCCTGAAACGCTGGCGGTGGTGCCGCATCCAAGCGACTCGAAAGGCGCGTGGGTACCGGTCACCGAGGTCGGGAAGTATTACGCCACGGACAAGGAAACCGAACTTCAGAATCTCTTCAAGGCGCTTGCTACCGCGTATGTGCAGCGCGAGCCGGGCGCGTTTGCCACGGCTTCGGGCCAACTGCGTTCGTTCCTGGTTTCGCTGAGTCCGTCGGTGTATCCAGACTTCGCCGGTCTCCAACGCGAAGTGCATTACAATTCGTTTCATCCGTTTCGGAAAGCGTGGGCATTTTATCTGGTGGCGTTTGTGTGGCTGCTGGTGACATGGCGCGCCCGCAGTGCGTCGTTGTACTGGGTCGGCGTGGCGGCGTTTGTCGCCGGTGTGGCCGTGCACGCGTGGGGTTTTTACCTGCGCATCATGATTTCAGGGCGACCGCCCATCACGAACATGTACGAGTCCGTGGTGTGGGTGAGTTTCGGGGCGGCGTTGTTTGCGCTGATTCTGGAGCTGGTGTATCGACCACGCTACTATCTCGTGGCGGTCGCGCCGTTGTCGGTCGTCATGCTGCTGCTGGCCGACCAATTCCCCGCCGTGCTCGATCCCAGCATCGGGCCGCTGGTCCCCGTGCTCCGCGACAATTTCTGGCTGAGCATACACGTGCCGACGATCACGCTGGGCTACGCGGCGTTTGCGGTGGCGATGGCCGTGGGACACATCGCGCTGGGGTATTATGTGTTGGCACCGCTGGCGCAGCAGACGATCCTGAAGTTGGAGAACTTCGTGTACCGCGCGATGCAGATTGGCGTCCTGCTGCTGGCGGCGGGGACGATTCTGGGCGGCATCTGGGCCCATTACGCGTGGGGGCGATTCTGGGGTTGGGACCCCAAGGAGACATGGGCGCTGATCGCGCTGGTGAGTTATTTGATTCCGTTGCACGGACGCCTCGCGGGCTGGATGAGCAACTTCGCATTGTCAGTTTCCAGCGTGGTCTGCTTCATGGCCGTGCTGATGGCGTGGTACGGCGTGAATTTCGTGCTCGGCAAGGGACTGCATAGTTATGGGTTCGGCGTCGGCGGGTTTCCGTACGTCATCGGATACGTGGCCGTGGAGTTGGCACTGGTGGGATTCGCGACGTGGAGAAAGAGCGCAGCGAATAGGGTGCGCGCGTCGAGTGCCGCCAACGCGGAGGGATTGGCGACGTAATGAATTCGTTGTGGCTGATCATCGGGTCATTGGCCGCGTTCGCAGTGGCCTATCGCTACTACGGCGCGTTTCTGGCGGCAAAAGTGGCAATGCTCGATGACAGTCGCCTCACG
>JBGPVO010000298.1:0-2934 GCA_041491705.1 Verrucomicrobiia bacterium | reverse complement strand
CGGGATTCGAAGAGCCTTCTGGATGTCGCATACGAATCGGGACTATCCGGCGCCGGGCGATTGCACGACCTGTTCGTTTCCTGCGAGGCCGTTACGCCCGGCGAGTACAAGCTTCGGGGGAAAGGCGTTGCGATCCGATACGGATTTCATCCCACCCCGTTTGGTGAATGTCTGCTGGCGACGACAGAGCGGGGTGTCTGCGCCCTCCGATTCCTGACGACGCCATCAAGACGGGCCGCACTTTGCGATCTGCGGGACGAGTGGCGCGCCGCTGAGTTCGTGAAAGACGACGACGAAACCGGGGAGATTTGCAGTCAGATTTTCCGCGTCGGGTCAGAAGACTCACGTGCTCCGTTCCACTTGCATCTGCGCGGTACGAACTTCCAACTCAAAGTCTGGCAGGCGTTGTTGACGATTCCCGCCGGCGGGGTGACGAGCTATAGCGACCTCGCCGCGAAGATCGGCGCGCCCAACGCCCAACGTGCGGTCGGCTCGACCGTCGGTCGGAATCCAATCGCCTACCTGATCCCCTGCCACCGCGTCATCCGCAGCCTCGGTGTCATCGGCGACTACCGTTGGGGCCACGAGCGCAAACAGGCGATGATCGGATGGGAATCGCAGTGGCGTAGCTAAATTACTCCCGCCACCAAATCCCCGACTTCCTTGGTGCCGTAGCCCATCTTGCCGGCGGCGAGGGACTTGAGTTTCTCGCGGACGGTCTTGATGACGGCGTTTTCGATGGCGGCGGCGGCGTCCTTTAGTGTCGGTGAAGATTCGCGGTCGCCGAGGAAATCGAGCATGAGGCCGCCGGCGCAGATCGCGGCCAGCGGATTGATGACGTTCTTACCGGTATATTTCGGGGCGCTGCCGCCGATGGGCTCGAACATGCTGGTGCCCTGCGGATTGATATTGCCGCCGGCGGCGATGCCCATGCCGCCCTGGATCATCGCGCCGAGGTCGGTGATGATGTCGCCGAACATGTTGTCGGTCACGATGACGTCGAACCATTCGGGGTTTTTCACGAACCACATGGTCGTGGCGTCCACGTGGGCGTAGTCGCGCTTGATGTCGGGGTAGTCCTTCTGGCCGATCTCATGGAAGGCGCGCTCCCAGAGATCGAAGGCATACGTGAGCACATTGGTTTTGCCGCACAGCATCAGTTTCTTGTCTTTGTTACGTTTGCGGGCGTACTCGAATGCGAAGCGCAGGCAGCGCTCGACGCCACGTCGGGTGTTGATGCTTTCCTGAACGGCGATCTCGTGGGGCGTGCCCTTGAACACGAACCCGCCGCTGCCGGTATAAAGACCTTCGTTGTTTTCGCGCACCACGACAAAATCGATTTCCTTCGGGCCCTTGTCCTTGAGCGGGCAGAACCGCTCGTCGTAGAGTTTCACGGGGCGAAGGTTGATGTACTGTTCCAACTCGAAGCGCAGGCGCAACAGGATGCCCTTCTCCAGGATGCCGGGCTTCACGTCGGGATGGCCGATGGCGCCCAGCAGAACGACGGGAAACTTGCGCAGTTCGTCCACCGCGCTGTCCGGCAGGACTTCCTTCGTGCGCAGATAGCGGTCGCCACCGAAATCGTAGTTCGTGTAGTTGAGCTTGATGTCGAATTTCTTCGACGCCACGTCGAGCACCTTGATTGCTTCGCGGACAACTTCAGGGCCGGTGCCGTCGCCGCCAATAACTGCCACATTGTAGGATTTCATCGGATAACCTTTCGCCAAAAACCCGACCTCGTGGGCGGGACTCGGGATTCTAAGCCCTGCGGGGGCAGTTGCAACCGAATTTTCGCCTCAGGCGGCGATGCGTTTCACGAAGATCTCGCGGGCGATGCTTTCTTCGAGAGCGAGTTCGGTTTCGCCGACGCGGACAATGAATTGGGGCCGCTTCTGCTGGAGGATGAGTCGGCTGCCGGGCGTGAGACCGTACACCGCCAGTGCGTTGCGGCGCGAGGCCTGCGAGCAATTGAGGCAGACCAGTTCGCTGTGCTCGCCTTCCTCCAACTCGTGCAGGCCAAGCAACACGCGTTCCGGCGACGGCTTGCGACCGCGATGGAACAACCGCTGCAGCACATTCAGGCCGGACGACTGCTCCGGAAACTCATACCGGCAATTCGGACAGCAAACGAGTTTGCAGAACTTGCCAAGCGGACAGCCGCGCTCGCACGGGGTGTCACGTTTCTCGAACTCAAACCCGCAGAGCGGGCAGTGAAGCAGTTGTGGCGTGGAGGTTTTCATGTCAGAACCCGAGCAGGCCTCCCAGATGATTGACGAGCCCACCAACAAAAAATGCGAACGGGAAAATGAACAACGTAATCCACGCGGCGGTTTTCTTTCCCAGTTCGCGCGAGATCATGAACAGCGTCGCAATGCACGGCATGAAGAGGGTGATCGTCACCATCGCCACCAGCACCTGGTGCGGCGTCAACGAGCGGTTCGGCCCTGTGGCCGCGTTGAGCAGGAACACGGCGCCGTAATCGCGCCGCAGGAACCCGATGAGAAATGCGCTGGCCGTCTGGCGCGGCAGGCCGAGCCAGCCCGTCACGAGTGGCTCGCCGAACCGCGCGATCTTGTCGAGCACGCGCAGCTTGTCGAGGACGAACAGGATCATGGTGCCGAGAACGAACAGCGGGATGACCTCTTTGAGGTACCATTCGAGGCGGGCAAACGTCTTGGCAACGACGTTGCCGATCTGCGGTCGACGCATCGGCGGCAGCTCCAGAATGAAATCACTGGTTTCACCTCGGTACAACTTTGCGGCCAGCCAGCCAATGACGCACGAGATGAGAATCATCAGGATCACCCAGAACACCATCGCGCTGACGGAAATACTGGCCATCATCGCCAGCAGCACGCCGAGCTGCGCCGAGCACGGCACAGCCAGCGCCAGCAGGAGCGTGGTGATGACGCGTTCCTTGCGCGTTTCGAGAAT
>JBGPVO010000297.1:0-2943 GCA_041491705.1 Verrucomicrobiia bacterium | reverse complement strand
AGGCCCTTGCCGCGGACGTCGCCGATCAACGGCGCGCTCTCGGCAAACTTTTGCAACCGTTTCATGATCTGCTCGCCCCGGACCGCCGCGTTCTCCGGCAACTTCTCGTCGAGCAACACGTCGATGTTGGCCAGCGCCGCGGCGCAACTGACCGGGCTGCCGCCGAACGTGGAGAGATGGTCGCCGGGCTTGAACGCGCCGCCCACATCCGGTCGGGCCGTGAACGCGCCCAGGGGAAATCCGTCGGCAATGCCTTTGGCGGTGCACATGATGTCCGGCTCGACGCCGTAATGTTCGATGGCGAACATCTTCCCGCAGCGTCCGAACCCGCTCTGCACTTCATCGCAGATGAACAGGATGCCGTGCTTATCGCAGACGGCTTTGGCGTATTTGAAATAGTTGTCCGGTGGCACGATGATGCCGCCCTCGCCCAAAACCGATTCAGCAATGAAAGCCGCCACGTCCCCGCTCGTCTGCGAACGGATCACGTCGTCAATCGCCTCCGCACAAGCCGCCGCGCAATCGTCGGGAGTGCTGGTTTTGAAGGGACACCGGTAAAAGGACGGCGCCGGCGCGAACGCCACACCCGACAGATACGGGCCGGAACCTTTCTTCCGGGCATAGTTGCCGGTAATCGACAACGTGCCGGCCGTGCGTCCATGGAAACTCTGCGTCAGCGCGATGAGTTCCTTCTTGCCGGTAAACTGTTTGGCCAACCGCATCGCCCCCTCGATGGCTTCCGCGCCGCTGTTGGAGAAAAAGGTCTTCTGCAGCTTGCCGGGTGTGATCTCGGCAAGACGCTTGGCCAGCCGCCCGGCCGGCGGGTTGTAATAAACGTAGGTGCAACAGTGGACCAGCTTGTCCATCTGCTCTTTCGCCGCGGCGATGACCTTCGGATGATTGTGACCGGCGTTCACGACGGAGATGCCGCTGAAGCAATCGAGGTACGTCTTGCCGTCGGTGGCGGTAATGGTTGTGCCCCGAGCCCGCTCGACCTCAATCGGTTCGAAGCCGGCTACCATGGTTGTGATCATGTACTGGTCGTAAAGTTCCTTGGTCGTCATCATTTGTTCTCCGTCCCCGCATCCTATCAGTTCTTCGGTCCGGAAGTAAGCCACATTTTTGGTTCAGGTCGTTGGCGGCTCTCGCCTTCGGGCGGCTTTATTTGTATTCTTGCTTGAAAACGGGTCGGTGGTGGTGCGATTCTGGCGGCGGTAGGTGATCAGGTTGCGAGTCTGAGGCAGGCCGTTCGGCCCCGAAAGGGTCGGGGCAGGCACTGGAGGTGCTTTGGGGAAGGGGGCCATGATGAAGGTATACATCCAGGAGGCCGAACGGACCAAGGCATACAAGAAGACCGATTTGTCCCTGGTGGACCTGCTGTGCGAGCCGGCGCAGAGGATCCTATCGAAAGTTGACCCAAGCCGCATCGACGGCGTCTTCGTCTCCGTCCAAAACATTTCTTCCTTCACGGGCGAAGGCAACATCGCGACGAAGGTGGCCGACCGCCTCGGGCTGCGCGGCGCGGAAGCCGAGCGCGTCGAGACGGCTTCCAACGGGCACACCGCGCTGTTGCGCGCGTTCGATGCCGTTGCCAGCGGTCGGTGCAAACGCGTGATCGCCATCGGCGGCGAGAAGATGAGCGCGGTCGAACGCGATCAGCGTTCGCGCATCATCAGCGAAGTGATCGATCCGATCGATCGGGCCTGCGGGTTGAACATGCCATCGGCGATCGCGTTGATCTCGCTCGAATACGCGCGGGTCAACGGCGTGTCGCCCGCGGACTTCAAGGCGTTGATGGAGAAGATCGCGATTCGCGCGTACCGTTACGCCGCGGCGAACCCCGATGCGCAGTTCGCGGGCAAGACGATCACGGCGGAAGAGTATCGCGACACGATGCGCAATCCGCCGGTCGCGACGCCGCTGCACGTGTTCGATTCATGCCCGACCAGTGACGCGTCGGGTGCGATCCTGGTTACCGACAAGGAGACGGACATCGAGATCTCGGGGGTGGGCCACGCCGTGGACGGCTCGCGCATATTCGGCCGCTACTACATCGACCACCTGGAAGCCACGCGCTGGGCGGCGCGCAAGGCGTACAAACAGGCGGGCATCCTTCATCCGCGCGATCTCAAGGGGTTGATACTGGAAGAACACGACGCGTTCGGGCCGCTGTTTCTGCTCAATCTGGTCGATCTGGGGATTTTCACACATGCCGAGGCGGTGAAAGCCATCGAGCGGGGCACCCTCGACAAAGACGGCGAAATTCCGACCAACATCTCCGGCGGGCTGAAGGACCTGCACGCGCTGGGCGGGACGGGCCTGGTAAAAATCATCGAAGCGTGCAAGCAGCTCCGGGGTGAAATGCCGCCCGCGTTGCAGGTGAAAAAGCCAAGGGTTGCGATCTGCCACAGCATCGGCGGGCCGGGCAACAACATCGCGGTCACGATACTCGACAAGGTTGGCAACCGGCGCTATCGCCATCATTTCCGCCGGTGGCAACCCGAACCGCTTCCGCACAACAATGAGCCGCACAAGCCCGTGCTACCGCAAGGCGTTCTCGAAGTATCCACGACCGTCTATCCGCAAGTCGGCAGTCTGGAAGGCGCGTACACGGTTGCGGTCGTCAACTGCGGCGGCAAACGCATTCTCGCCGCGCCCGCGCATGAGAAGGTCCAGCATGCTTGGGGCGAAGAAGTGACGCTCTCGACGGTCGCGCGCGGCAGCTTTAACCGCTACGTGTATGAGTGAGTAGACGGTACGGATGTGATCTTCATTAGTTTCTTTCTTGGACACCCCATCGGGATAAGCTTTAATACAGGTTAGTGATGAACCTGCGCCTTATGACATTGATATGCGTGTCAATTGCGGTGGCTGGTTGCGAACCGAGGTCCGCAATTCATGACGCGGTAAGTAGTGGGGACGTGGAAAAGGTAAGATTGCTGT
>JBGPVO010000296.1:0-2958 GCA_041491705.1 Verrucomicrobiia bacterium | reverse complement strand
TGCCTTCATCCGGCTGATCACGATGATCATCACCGTCGTGATTTTCTGCACCGTGGTGACGGGGATCGCCGGCATGGAAGACATGAAGAAAGTCGGGCGTGTCGGCGGGAAGGCGCTCTTGTATTTTGAAGCGGTGTCAACGCTGGCATTGGTGATCGGCTTGATCGTCGGCAATCTCGTGCGTCCGGGCAGCAGCTTCAATATCAATCCCGCGACCCTTGACGCCAAGGCCGTGGCCGAGTATGCCGGCCAGGCGAAAGCGCAAAGCGTGACGGATTTCCTGATGCACATTATTCCGAACACGATGGTGGACGCTTTCGCCAAGGGCGACATCCTGGAAGTTCTCCTCGTCTCCGTGCTGTTCGGATTTGCGTTGTCGATGGTAGGGCAACGCTGCAAGCCATTGGTCGATCTTTTTGACGCCTTGACGCATGCGGTGTTCGGAGTGGTCGCGATCCTGATGCGCTTCGCTCCCATCGGCGCATTCGGAGCGATGGCTTTTACGGTGGGTAAGTACGGCATCGGCTCACTGCGTCCGCTATTGGGGCTCATCGTCACGTTTTATCTCACGGCCATTTTTTTCGTTGTCTTCGTGCTGGGAGCAATCGCGCGGTTAGCAGGGTTCGGGATCGTCAAGTTTCTTTGGTACATCAAGGAAGAGATTCTGCTGGTGCTGGCCGTCAGCTCGTCGGAACCCGCGCTGCCTACATTGATGGCCAAGCTCGAAAAGCTCGGTTGTTCCAAGGCGCTGGTGGGATTAGTTGTGCCCACGGGATATACCTTCAACACCGACGGCACGAGCATGTACATGACGCTGGCGGCTCTGTTTGTGGCCCAGGCGACGAACACACATCTGACGCTGCTGCAGCAACTAACGATTCTGGGAGTGGCGGTGCTGACTTCGAAAGGAGCGAGCGGCGTGCAGGGCGCGGCGTTCATCGCGCTGGTGGGCACGATGATGGTGATTCCCACGATTCCGGTGGCGGGGATGGCGCTGATTTTGGGAATTGACCGCTTCATGAGCATGTGCCGCGCGGCGGTGAACATGCTGGGTAACGGGGTAGCTACGGTCGTCGTGGCGCGCTGGGAGAAAGAGCTCGATCGCAAGACGTTGCAGAGCAAGTTGGCGTGAACCATGACCCGGGGACGGAGGCGATGGCCCGGCCGTGTACGAGGTACCAATCCAGGCGCGTGCTTTTCTGTGGCCGTTTGAGAGAGGCGAAGCGACAATTTGTAAACTCGCCCAGGTGCGACTCAACTCCAGATTGTCGAAGACTCGATTGCTTATTTTGATCGCCATTTGAAGAAACCGTAGCGATCTGCGGCAACACGGCAGGGTGAGCGAAAAAACGAGAGATACGGCAACCATCTGCCATGGCTGAACGCTTCGATATCGTCGTTGCCGGGGCCGGACATAATAGTCTGGTTGCCGCCGCCTATCTTGCAAAAGCCGGCTATCGCTGCCTGGTGTTGGAGGGCCGGCCGATGGTCGGCGGCAGCGTTAAGTCTGCGGAGTTGACACTGCGCGGGTTCAAACACGACGTGTGTTCCTCGGCGCACAACGTGATCCATGACAACCCTTTGTTGCGCGACGACGAACTCAAGCTGGGAGATTACGGACTCGAGTACATCTTCCCCGATCCGGTCTTTCACATGCCGTTCCCAGACGGCAGTTATCTGACACAGTGGCGCGACCTCGACCGCACCTGCGCGGAATTTGCCAAGTTCTCGAAGAACGACGCGCTGGCCTACCGGCGAATGATCAACGAGTATGAGGCCGTCAAACCTGTTTTCGAGGCTGCCACCTTTGCGCCGATAGGTTTCGGGAAGTCCACAAATGAGCGCTTGGCCGAACTTCCAAACGGGAAGTTGTGGCAGCGGCGTCTCGCGATGCCGGTTTGGGAGATCGTCCGCGACAATTTCGAGGACGATCATTGCCGCGCATTTATGTTGGGAAGCCCGTGGACATTGCAACCGCCACTTGAGCCGATGACCGGGCGGCTTGCCTACATAACGTTTCACCAGCAACGCCAGAGCCGTCCCTTAGCCAAAGGCGGATCGGGAGCATTGACGCAGGCGCTTGCGCGCTTCATCGAAGCGCACGGAGGCGTGATTGCCACCAACAAATGGATTCGGAGGCTGATCGTTGAGAACGGCAGATGCGCCGGGGTCGAGTGCGATGACGGCAGCTCTTATCGTGCCGAGAAGGCGGTGCTTTCAACGATCCACATCAAACACCTGGTGGACATGGCACCGCGCGAGGCCTGGGGCCAGGAGTTCATGGATGGAGTAGCGACGTGGACGGCGGGTTGCACGATGTTTGTGACCAACTATGCCGCCACGGAACCCCCGAAATACGCGGTCGATGGCGGCACGCTCTCGCCAGTCCACTCGGGTATTATGGCGAACCCTGAGCGCACGCTGCGCTTAGGTCTGGACTTCGCGAGTGGCGTGGTCAATACCACGGACCCGCCGCTGCACGTGATTTGCTGCAGCGTTGCAGATCCGACGCGAGCCCCTGCAGGCATGCACACCGTCAAGGTGGTCGCCTACCACCCTTACGAACTGAAAGAAGGAGCGCAACACTGGGACGCGATCAAGACGCAGGTCTCCGAAGCAAATCTGAATTACCTGCGTCGTTTTTCCCCGAACTTGACCGACGACAAGATTCTCGCGCGGGTGATTGAAAGCCCGCTCGATCTGGAACGCATGAACCCGCACAACTGGCACGGGAGTTGTCACGGTGGCGCGCAGAACTTGGCGCAGTCCGGCCCCATGCGTCCCATTCCGGGCTGGGCGCAACACCGGATGCCCATCGCGGGCTTGTATCAGACTGGGGCTACGACCCATCCGGGAGGTTCGGTGACGGGAGCGCCGGGAAGAAATGCGGCGACGGTAATGCTGAAGGATTTCGGCACGAGCATCGAGGAAGTGGTGAAGAAAAGGACGTAAAGACGA
>JBGPVO010000295.1:0-2982 GCA_041491705.1 Verrucomicrobiia bacterium | reverse complement strand
GCCCATGATGCGATTGCGTTCGGCGTGGTGGCCGGGGGGACGCATCAGCGAAAAGGCGGGTCGGCCGCCCAGCGCATGTTCGGCGGCCAGCACGGCGGCGCCCGCCGAGAGCTTCGCAATCTCAAAGATTTGGGGGAAGAACGGCGTATCGGCGTCGTCGAACGCGCCGGTGCGGACGGCGTCCAGCAGTTCGCGAGTGTGGACGCGGAGAATGTCTTCGTCAGCGCACGGCGTCGGCGTAACCCACGTGTGAAATTCCTTGTGCAACTGGGCGACGGCGGAACGAATGCGCTCCGGGCTTTCGGGATGGCGGGCGGCGCCATAGTCGAGGCAACGCGGGGAATAGAGGATGACCATGCTCGGCCAGCTATCATAGCAGCGAGTCGCGACGGCGCAAACCTATCCTGTTGCAATGCCCGGAGGCGTGTGCTAGGTTTATCACAAGTTTTTTTGGCGTAGCCCAATGGCTCCCCATGAGGTATATTGTTAGGGATGTAGTGTTTATGGAAGACGACGACAACAAGAAGAAGGGGCGGTTGCCCCGCCTGAAACGACCTGCCGATGGCCGTGACCCGCGGTTTCCGACGAGGTTTATCCTCCTGTGGGTGGTTATTTTGATCATGGTGCCGCTGTTCCTCAAGTTCCGGCCGTTTCAACAGGACAACGTAGAGAAAATCGATTACGGCAAGCTCCAAGGCTTGGTTGACGAAGGGGTGGTCAAAAAGGCCATTGTGCTGCGCGGTGGCGACTCCGTCGAGACCATCGAGGGAGAGTACGATCAGGTCGATCCCAGCGGTGGGAAGAAGACGATCAAGTACGCGACCAAGGTCATTTGGAGCGACAATATCGAGAAGTTTTTCAATGACCACAAGGTGCCGATCGAGTTCCAGCCCGCCAACCAGATGTGGATGAATCTGTTGCTTTCAGCGGCGCCGTTCGTGTTCTTCGTCGTGCTGCTGTACTTCGTTTTCGTCCGCCAGATCAAACTCGCCGGCAAGGGCGCGATGAGCTTCGGCAAGTCGCGCGCGCGCATGTTGAGCCGCGGCAAGAACAAGGTGACATTCAAGGAAGTCGCCGGCATGCAGGAAGCCAAGGAAGAGGTCGAGGAGATCATCCAGTTTCTCAAAGATCCCAAGAAGTTTCAGCGCCTCGGCGGACGCATTCCCAAGGGCGTGCTGATGGTCGGCCCGCCGGGAACGGGCAAGACATTGCTGGCGAAAGCCATCGCGGGCGAGGCCGACGTGCCGTTTTTCAGCATCAGCGGCTCGGACTTCGTGGAAATGTTCGTCGGCGTCGGCGCCAGCCGTGTGCGCGACATGTTCGAGCAAGGCAAGAAAAGCGCGCCCTGCCTGATTTTCATCGATGAGATCGATGCGGTGGGCCGCTCGCGCTTCAGCGGCATCGGCGGCGGCCACGACGAACGCGAGCAGACGCTCAACGCGTTGCTGGTGGAAATGGACGGCTTCGACACGCAGGAAGGCGTGATCATCATTGCCGCGACGAACCGTCCCGACGTGCTGGACGCGGCGTTGCTGCGGCCTGGCCGGTTTGACCGCCAGATCGTCATCGACATGCCCGACCTCGTGGGCCGGGAAGAGATTCTGAAAGTTCATGCCCGCGCCGTGAAGCTCTCGAAGGATGTGGACTTCAAAGTCATCGCCCGCGGCACGGCCGGTTTCTCCGGCGCCGATCTTGCGAACCTCATTAACGAGGCCGCGCTGTTGGCCGCGCGCAACGACAAGAAGGGCGTGGGGATGGAAGAGCTCGAAGAGGCGCGCGACAAGGTCCGCTGGGGCCGCGAGCGTCGCAGTCGGGTGATGGACGAGTCGGACAAGAAGCTTACGGCGTATCACGAGGCCGGTCACGCGCTGGTCATGGTCAAGCTCGAACACAGCGAGCCGTTGCACAAGGTCACCATCATCCCGCGCGGTATGTATCTGGGAGCCACGTTCCAGTTGCCCCAAAAGGACAAGTACAATCTCAACAAGAAACAGCTGCACGACCAGATCACCGGCATCATGGGCGGTCGCATTGCCGAGGAGTTGATCTTCGGCGACTGCAACAGCGGCGCGTCGGGGGACATCCGGCAGGCGACACACATCGCCCGCAAGATGGTTACCGAGTGGGGCATGAGCGAGAAGATCGGCATGGTCAACGTCAGTGAACATGAAGAGCACATGTTCCTCGGTCGCGACCTGTTCAAGGGCCGGGAAGTCAGCGAACAGACTGCGCGCGAGGTTGATGAAGAAGTCCGCAGCATTATTGATTATTGCTACACGCGCGCGAAGGACATCATTGTCCAGAACCGTGACAAACTCGTTGCGATCGCCCAGGCGCTGCTCGAATACGAAACACTGGACGGTGCGGAGATTCTGGAGATCATCGATACTGGAAAGCTGCAGAATCCGCCGGCTCGCCCGCCGGGATTGTCATCGTCTTCGGCCCCGCCGCCTCCATTACTCGAAAAGGCGAAGGACGGCAAAGCCGAGGTTTTCCCCGCGCCCGGAATCGGTCCCTCACCCGCGAGCGCCTGAGGGTTGCGCCCGGGGTTCACGCGTTCACATCGATTACCACGCGGCCGCGGATCATTCCCTCCATCATCTGTTGGCTCAGCGCAGGCACATCGTCCAGGCGTGCGCTCTGGGTGATCCGATCGAGCGCGTCCATCGATAGCTCGCTTGCCAATCGCTTCCATGCCGCGCGCCGCCGTTCCATCGGTGTGTAGACGGACGAAACGCCGATCAGGCTTACCGCTCGCAGGATGAACGGGTAAACCGTGGTGTGCAACTCCGCCCCGCCGGCCAGCCCGACCGCGGCCACGCAACCGTCGCGCTCCATCTGCCGAAGCAACGCTGCGAGCGTTTCCCCGCCGACCGAATCGATGGCGCCCGCCCAACGTCCGGATTCAAGCGGCTTGTCACTGCGCGCGGCCAATATGTGGCGATCAATGACTTCGCGCGCGCCGAGAGATTTCAGGAACTC
>JBGPVO010000294.1:0-2998 GCA_041491705.1 Verrucomicrobiia bacterium | reverse complement strand
CGTCGATCGAGGTGGGCACGAGCAACGGGGTGTAGTGGCGCACGCGCCGGAAAATTTCCAGTGACAGCCGCCGGTACTCGTCGTAGTGCGGCCGCACCAGCACGCCGTCGGGACATTTGCGTTTGGCCTCGAAACACGCCATGCCCGTGATGATGCCGTAGGCTTTGGCGAGGTAGTTGGCGGCGATCACGATGCCGTCGCCGCGTCGTCCGCCGCCGACGAACACGGGCCTCTTCTTCAGCGATGGATCGAGCACGACCTCGCACGAGGCGAAGAACGAATCGCCGTCAACATGGAGGATTCGTTGATGCCGCGTCTGCATACCACACAAATGTGTGGTATATAGCAAAAGCTGTCAAGCAGTCAATTTCAGCTAAAACCATCGATTCGAGGCATCACAGTCGACCACAGGATACGGCGTACGGAAGACCGAATGCAAGCGAGTCAACTCAGTCTGACAAGTCCCGGTGCATTGTTTGCGAATGGGGCTTTGCACCGGCGTTGTCCACCATCAAGTGAAACGTCGTGCCGGCGTGGAAGGCGAAACGGTGCGAGAGCAGTGACTCTATGCGGTCGGTAAGCGGGCCGGTCAATTCTTCGAGTTCATCGGCACGGATGCGGACGGTTGGATTGAGTCCGTGCTTCGGCGGAAGTAAATCAGCGAGAATGTCGGCTTGCGCGATGGCGGCATCGCCGGATGTTTGGTCGGCGAGATAACGGCGCACGTCGAAGTTGAGTGGTGCGTCGCTTGGATAGTTCGCAAAGGTGGCAGCGCGTTCGCGGGTGCAATGTGTCGCGTCGTCGAATTGTACAATGCAATGGAGCGGGGCGGGGAGATAGAGATCGGCAGCAATCGTTGCATCGTCCCAGACGAACACCTTCTTGCGTTCGGCTTCCACGTTGAAACGCCGCCGCATCAGCGATGCGACGGCGTCGAGAATGACATCCCTTGCGACCTTCACAGTGACTTCAGGCAATCATCGAGCATGACGTGTAGTTGCGAGACGGTATCGAGCGTTTCGTCGCCCATGTGCGCGAGGCGGAAGGTCTTGCCTTTGATCTGGCCGTAACCGCCGTCGATGAGGACCTTGTATTTGTCCTTGAGCGCCTTCTGCAGTTTGGCCACGTCGATGTTCTTGCTGTTCTTCACGCACGTGAGCGTGACGGATTCGTAGCCCGCTTTCGGGAACAGCTCGAAGCCGCGCGATTTCGCCCACTCGCGGGTCTTCTGCGCCATCTTGAGATGCCGGGCGTAGCGGTTCTCGATCCCTTCCTTCTCGAACTGGTCGAGTTTGAATTTCAATCCGAAGATGTGCGGGATGCTCGGAGTCGACGGCGTCATGTTCTTGTCATGGTTCGCCTTGAACTCGAGAAAATCGAAGTAGTAGCCGCGGGCAGGAATCGTCCCGGCCTTTTTCAGCGCGCGTTCGCTCACGGCGAACACGGCCAAGCCCGGCGGCATCGCCCAGGCTTTCTGCACGCCCGCCAGCACCACGTCAACACCCAGCGCGTCCGTCTCAATCTTCACCGCGGTCATTGAGCTGACGGTGTCCACGATGAACATCACATCGGGGTACTTCTTCATCACCTGCGCGATCTCCGGCAGGGGATTCATCACGCCGGTCGAGGTTTCGTTGTGCACGAGCGTGAGAGCATCAAACTGCCCGGTCTTCAGCTTGGCATCGATCATCTCGGGCAGGATGGGTTGGCCCCACTCGACCTTGAGCGCCTCGGCGTCTTTGCCGCAACGTTTACTCACATCGAACCACTTATCGGAGAACGCCCCGCAGCAGCAGTTCAGCACTTTTTTCGCAACGAGATTGCGGATCGACGCCTCCATCACGCCCCACGCTGATGACGTGGAAATGAAAACGGGGTTTTTCGTGTAGAGCATCTGCTGTAGCTTGGGCTGGATGGCGGCGTACAGGTCCTGAAACCCCGTTCCGCGATGCCCGATCATGGGCTGGCTCATCGCTTCGAACGTATTCTCGCTAACCTCCACGGGGCCAGGGATAAATAGCTTTACATGCGGCTTCATCATCGGCGTTTCCTCTCTTTTCTCGTGACAAACGGGGCAAGCCAATGAGTATAATGTTTTGCGAGAAATCTCAACCCTTTTTGCAAGCGAGAGACGAGCCTATGCCAAGGACCCTCAACGTCGGGATGATCGGCTACAAATTCATGGGCCGCGCCCACACCAACGCGTGGTTGAAAGCGGACAAATTTTTCGATCTCAAAGCCCGACCGGTGCTGAAGGTGATCTGCGGGCGTGAGAAGACCGGTGTGATGAACGCGTGCACCCGTTGGGGGTGGAACCAGTTTGTAACTGATTGGCACGAGGTCGTCGAGGACTCGACCATTGATATCGTGGACATTGACACGCCCAACGACACGCATGCTGAGATCGCCATTGCCGCCGCGAAAGCGGGCAAGGCGATCCTCTGCGAAAAGCCCCTCGCCCTGGACGTAAAACAGGCGCGGCACATGGTCGATGCCGTGACGAAGGCCGGCGTGGTCAACATGGTGTGCCACAACTACCGCCGCATTCCCGCCATCGTGCTGGCGAAACGGATGATCGAGGCAGGCGATCTCGGCACGATCTATCACTATCGCGCCCGCTACGCGCAGGACTGGATCGTTGACCCGAACTTCCCGCTGGTGTGGCGCCTGCAAAGCAAGATTGCCGGCTCGGGCACGCACGGCGACATCGACGCGCACATCATCGACCTCGGCCGCTACCTCATCGGCGAGTTCAGCGAAGTCTGCGGCCAGATGGAAACATTCATTAAGGAGCGTCCGCTGCTGGGCGAGCCGAGCAAGAAGGGCAAGGTGACGGTCGACGATGCGGTGATGTTCATTGGCCGTTTCGCGAACGGAACGCTTGCCAATCTGGAGGCCACGCGGTTCGCGCCCGGTCGTAAGAACGCCATCCAGATCGAGATCAACGGCAGTAAAGGTTCGCTCGTGTTCGATTTCGAGGATATGAACCGGCTGAAGT
>JBGPVO010000293.1:0-3029 GCA_041491705.1 Verrucomicrobiia bacterium | reverse complement strand
CCGCGCGATGCTCACGCGTTGCTTCTCGCCCACGCTGAGCTTCACGCCGCGCTCGCCCACGCGCGAGTCGTATTTCTCGGGCAGCCGCATGATGAACTCGTGGCAGTTCGCCGCCTTTGCGGCGTCGATCATTTCCGCTTCGCGCGCATCGAGCCGGCCGTACAAGATGTTCTCGCGGATCGTGCCGTTGAACAAGAACGCCTCCTGCGACACGATGCCGATCTGCCGCCGCAACGATTCGAGCGTCACCTCGCGAATATCGTGTCCGTCGATCAGGATTTGGCCGTGCGTCACGTCGTAGAACCGCGGCAACAGGTTCACAATCGTGCTCTTGCCCGCGCCCGTCGGCCCGACCAGCGCGACCGTCTCACCAGACCGCGCGTGAATGTTGATCTCGCTCAGCACCGGTAAGTCCGCGCGATATTCGAACCCGACCTGCCGAAACTCGACCTCGCCGCGGACGCGTTCGCCGAGCGCCTTCGCGCCAGCGCGTTCACCAACCTCGACTTCCGCGTCGAGAATATCGAACACGCGCTCGCCCGCCGCGCGGCCCGCCTGGAACATCTGGTTCAACCCGTGCAGCGACCGTACCGGTTCGTAGAACATCCATAAACAGCTCAAGAAACCAACCAGCCGGCCCAGCGACATCCCGCCCGCGATCACCGCGTAGCCACCCACCAAAATCGCAATCACGCGCCCCAGCTCCGACGAGAATTCCATCGTCGGGCTGTAAATCGACCATGCCCGCATCACCCGCAGTGTTGATGTTCGCAACTCACTTGCCTTCTGCGCAAACCGGCCCCGTTCGTGATCCTCACGCCCAAACCCCTTGATCTGCCGGATGCCTTGCAGATTGTCATGCAACAACGAGTTCAATGCCGACGTCGCTTTGCGCACCGCGCGATACCGCCCGTGCGCCGTCAGCGTGTACGCCAGCGCCCCCGCCACCAGCAGCGGGATCGGCGCGAGCGCCCACGCGGCCAGCCGCGCATTGAACGAAAATAACAGCGCGCCCACACCGAGGATGCTGAGCACCGACACCGTCCCCTGCTCGATGCCGTCAATCAGCACGCGTTCGACGGCGTTGACGTCGTCGATTACGCGGGTCATCAAATCGCCCGTGGCGCGCTGGTCGTAGTAATTCACCGACAACCGTTGCAGCTTGTCGTACAAATCACACCGCATGTCGTAAATTACCCGCTGCTCAAAGTGGTTGTTGAGCTGGATGCGGAGGATGTTGAAAAAGCTCTTGAGGAAGAATGCGGCCAGCACCGCACCCGCCACGAGCGGCAACAGGTCGGACCGCCCCTTGGCGATCACATCGTCAATCACGACTTGCGTCAGCTTGGGAAACGCGAGGCTCGCCAGCGTGGTCGCAATCGCACACGCCATCGTGCCGGTCGCGAATCCGGGATACCGCCGTACGTAGCCGAATACACGCACGAAGATTTCCTTCGCGCCGCGCTTCCGCGTCACCATTGTCTCGTCATTGTCTGTGTCGTGATGCGCCATCATGCCCACCATAATCCAAGCGGGGCCTGCTTGCACGCGAGAATTGAGCCGTCGGCCTTATTTCGCGGGGCGGATATCGACGCTACCACCGAGAGTCGAAGCGCTGGTGTAGCGTGCGCTGTCCTCAGCGCATCCGGGGTGGTCGACAAGCTTATCGGCTGGGACAGCCGACGCTACAACGGTGGTCGTGCCGAGATGTGCTTCACTTCGCATTGACCGCGCCCGTGCCTGCTCGGTAGTATGCCGCGGTACGCAACCTCCGTCTCGGGAGACCCGATCATGGCACAGACCGATATTACTTCGCTGCAGAAGGAAGGCCGCACGTTCAAGCCCTCCGCGGCGTTCGTCAAACAGGCCCACGTCAAATCCCTCGCGCAGTACCGCAAACTCTACGCCGAATCGATCCGCTCGCCGCAGAAGTTCTGGTCACGCATGGCGAAGGAACTCCACTGGTTCAAGCCGTGGAAGAAGGTGGTCGAGTGGAACGAGCCGTTTGCGAAATGGTTCGTCGGCGGACAGATCAATCTTTCGTACAACTGCCTCGACCGCCATCTCGATGGCCCGCGTCGCAACAAGGCCGCCATCATCTGGGAAGGCGAGCCGGCCGCGGCAGGCAAACCCGGCGAAGAGCGCGTGCTCACCTACACCGACTTGCACCGCGAAGTGTGCCGCTTTGCCAACGTACTCAAGCGCAACGGTATAGCCCGTGGCGACCGCATCATCGTTTATCTGCCGATGGTCCCCGAAGCGGCCATCGCCATGCTCGCCTGCGCCCGCATCGGCGCGACGCACTCGGTGGTCTTTGGCGGATTCAGCGCGCAGGCGCTCATCGACCGCATCCACGATTGCGGCGCGAAGATGGTCATCACCGCCGATGGTGGTTATCGTCGCGGCACGACCGTTCCGCTGAAGAAGAATGTCGATGACGCATTGCAACAGTGCCCATCAGTCACGCGAGTCATCGTCTTGCGTCGCACGGGTTCGGAAGTCACGATGCGCGAAGACCGCGATTTCTGGTGGCATCAGGAACTGGAGCACGTCGATGCGAATTGCCCGGCCGAGAAACTCGACAGCGAGCACCCGCTGTTCATCCTGTACACCAGCGGTAGCACCGGCAAACCCAAAGGCGTATTGCACACCACGGGCGGTTATCTGCTTGGCGTGTACCTGACGACGAAATATGTCTTCGATTTGAAGGAGCACGACACGTACTGGTGCACCGCCGACATCGGCTGGGTCACCGGCCACAGCTACTCGGTGTACGGTGCGCTCGCCAACGGGGCCACGACGGTCCTGTACGAGGGCGCACCCAACTGGCCCGAGCCTGACCGTTTTTGGCGCATCATCGACAAATACAAAGTCACGATCCTGTACACCGCGCCAACCGCCATCCGCGCGTTCATGCGCTGGGGGGACGAGTGGCCGGGCAAGCACGACCTGTCGTCCCTGCGCCTCCTCGGCTCGGTCGGCGAGCCGATCAACCCGGAGGCGTGGATGTGGTACCGCCAGGTGATCGG
>JBGPVO010000292.1:0-3052 GCA_041491705.1 Verrucomicrobiia bacterium | reverse complement strand
CTGATTGCGGTGGTCGTGGGCTTCGGCATGCTGGCGTTTGTCTACTCCGGCGTGCCGAAAGGCGGAGAGCTATCGCCCAGTGACAAGTTTATTGGCGTCGTGCTGTCGCTCTTCTACGGGATTATTCTGTTCTTCCTGTTCGGCCGGCCGATGATCGAGCACGTGGCTGAGCGGGCTGCGAGTCTATACACGGGGCGAGATGAAGATTTCCGCATCGTTCCCGAATACAGCGTGGCGGAGGCGCGCGCTGCCGTGGGGAAATACCAAGAGGCGGTTGACGAATATCGCAAGGTCATCACGGAGCATCCGGACGACATTTATCCGCATTTGCGAATCGCAGAGTTTGCGCTCAACCACTTGAACGATGTGAAGCTGGCGGAACTCGAACTGCTTTCTGCCCTCGCGAAGGCAACGGGTAATGATTCGACCGCGCTCGCCGCGGGTCGTTTGGCGGACTTCTATCAACTCACACTGCAGGACCCGGTCCGGGCGCTGGAAGTGATGAAACAATTGCGCGAGAAGATCCCCGGTACGAAACAGGCCAGGCTGGCGGAAGAACGCATCACCACGCTCGAAGAAATTGTGGCAGGCACGGCGCCGCTGCCTACTACGCCTGACAAGATTGCCCCCAGACCGTCCCGCTACAAGATGTCGGAGTAACCTGCGCGATGTTGCGGCTTGCATGAGACAGTGTCTTGTCTTTGAGTTGGACGACGACGGCGATCAACAGACCGTGCGCACGGCCAGAAAGTTGATTTACCGAGTGTACTTCTGCAGGATGTCTTTGACAACGGCCGGTGTAAGTTCATAACCGGTGAGAAGCGGATAGCCTTCCCAACGAACAAACCCTTGTGGATCGATAATGATGACGTGCGGTATGCCCTTCACCTCGACTTGCCTTTTCATTCGCCCACGCGTGTCGGTCGCGACGTAGTAGTCGATCTTCGGGTCCTTCATCGCACGGATCCTGTCCTCGGGTTCGTCGGACAATCCGATCACGACCAGCTTACCACCGAAGGTCTTGTGGATATCATTCAACTCCGGTATCGCCTTGCGGCATGGTCCACACCAGGTCGCCCAGAAATCGATCAAGACGAATTTGCCATGCGTATCCGGGGTCTTGGAGAGCCATCGTTCCACCACCAGCTCGGGCGCTTTCTGATCCAGCACCGATTTGGCCCACAACCGTTTCTCCGCGGCGACGCCCGATGGCGCTGCCGTGACAACGGCAAGAGTAATCGCGATCAGGTAACGCATCAGATTCATCGAGTATCCTTTCAGAGCTTGCTTCGGAGTTTGTAGGTGCCATTGCCGATAAAGTCCTGGGCGACGCCATTGGTGGTGACCTTGATCGCGATCTCAACCGTGAATTTCTTCTCGTCCACGACGATGTTTCCCGAGCCGAGCGCAACGGGACGGAGATTCGCGTCTTTCAGCTGGATGGCATCCTTCGCAAACTGCGGGCCTTTACCTTTCAGATCGAACCCGTATTCCCATTGCAACGAGTACGTGCTAGGGCCGCACGATCCGAAGAACAATCCGCGCTTGTAGTTCCTGAGGCCGAAGCCAAAGTGGACCTCACTCGATTGATTGGTGTAGGAATGCCAGAGCGAGACTTGCGTGCCTGCACTGGCTGCCGCTGCCAGCCAAAAAACGAGAACGACCGATACGAAGGTGCGCATGCAGGTTCTTTACCCGATTCAGGCCACCGACGCAATACGCCGCACACGAGCGAGATTTACAGGCTCTTGTAATAGAAGCCCGCGGCTTCGGCGGCGCTGCGGTCGAACTGATTCTTGATATCGATGAGGACGGGCGAACTCATCCTGACCTTGAGTTGATCGAGGGTGAGAGAGCGAAAGGCATCATGCTTGTTGGCAACGACAACACAGTCGCACTTGGCCACTTTGTCGAACTCGACGTTTTCAATGCCGAAATACTTGCGGACGATGTCGGCGGAAAGCAGCGGGTCGCAACCGAGCACCTTCACGCCGAAGCCCTGCAGGTAGGTGATGGTATCGTGAACCTTGCTATTGCGGATGTCGGGCACGTTCTCCTTGAATGTCAGCCCGAGGATCAGCACCGTTGCATCTTTGATCGGTTTGCCGACCTGGGTGATGCCCTTGATGACCATCTCGCCGACGTGGATCGGCATGGAGTCGTTGATCTGGCGCCCCGCAAGAATCACCTGTGGGTGATAGCCGAATTGCTGCGCGCGATAGGTCAGGTAGTACGGATCGACCCCGATGCAGTGTCCGCCGACAAGGCCGGGATGATATTTGTGAAAATTCCATTTCGTGCCCGCGGCGGCGAGGACTTCGTCCGTGTTGAGGCCGAGACGCGAGAAAATGAGGGAGAGTTCGTTCATCAGCGCGATGTTAAGGTCGCGCTGGATGTTCTCGATGACCTTGGCGGCCTCGGCAGTGGCGATGCTCGGCGCGTGGTAAACACTCTTGGCGACCAGCGAGTAGAGGGCGCCAACTTCCTGGAGCGTCTCGGCGTCGCAGCCGCTGACGATCTTCACGATCTTATCGACAGTATGCTCGTGATCGCCGGGATTGACGCGTTCGGGGGAGTAACCAATCTTGAAATCGCCGAGCTTCAGTCCGGATTTCTCTTCCAGGATCGGCAGACAGACTTCTTCGGTAACGCCGGGATAGACAGTGCTTTCGAAAATGACGATGGAACCTTTGCTGAGGTTTTCGCCGACGATGCGTGTGGCGCTGATAACGGGCTCCAAATCGGGGACGTTCGCCTTGTCCACGGGAGTCGGGACGGCGACAACAATGTACTTGCACTCACGCAATGATTTCGCGTCCGTCGTGAAGGTGATGTCGGAACCCTTCAGGTCGCCGCCGAGCGTTTCGCCGGTGCGGTCGATGCCTTTCTGAAGTTCCTCAACACGGCGAGTGTTGATGTCAAACCCGACGACGGGGATGTGCCTGGCGAATGATACGGCCAGCGGCAGGCCGACATAGCCAAGACCGACAACAGCAATTTTGCCTTCAATCTTCCTCATGGCATACCCGGATCATCGTCAAGAACTAGCAGG
>JBGPVO010000291.1:0-3054 GCA_041491705.1 Verrucomicrobiia bacterium | reverse complement strand
GTGGGCGAGCGCGACACCGAGCAGGCCGGGGTCGGCCTTGATGGCGCCGATGCCGATGAAAATGAGGGCGAACGTGCCGATGGCTTCGGCGATGCATTTTGACAGTTTGTTCATGACCAGCCTCCTTTGGATTCGCGCAACGCCTAACAGAACCTCTCCGCCTCGTCAAGGGCAGGAAGACTGGGGGATCAACACGGGTGGTTTGCATGGGCATTGCCGTGGCGGTGGTGGTTATGGTAGGATTTTGTCAAGGCAAACCCATGGCGATCCAGAACCGCATTATTAAGGTGCAGAAACGCAATCGGGCGCTCGTGTCGTTTAACGAGGAGCAGATTTGCAAGGCCGTCTTGCGGGCGGCGGAGTCGATCGGCGGGTTTCGGCAAGATCATCTGCCGGGCATCAACGGCAAGATTTTCGATGCGTACGACACGGATGAGAGCATTGCGGAATTCATCGCCGACGCCGTGGTGCTGTGCCTGAACGCGCAACCGCATCACCTCATCGCGAATTTCCCGCCGACCATCGAGACGATCCAGGACGGGGTGTTGCACGCGCTGCGCAGTTACGGGTTCCAGAACACGGCGGACGCGTACGAATGTTATCGGTGGGGCCGGCACTGGCTGCGCGAGGGCGCGATCACCGAGACGCAATTCGTCGGCAACGGGTTCCCGAGAAAGCGGATGGAGAAAACGTTGGAGTGGAACCGCCAGCATGGGTGCGACACGGTGGCCGGGCTGAACGACGTGGTGCGCAGTGGCAAGCTGAAGCCGCTGGTGGATGAGTCGCTGGCGCAGTACGAGGCGTCGCTGGATGAAGCGGCGCGGAAAGTGATCGCGCGGCTGAACGCGGGCGACAATATCCGCATGATGTGGGTCAGCGGGCCGAGTTCGTCGGGCAAGACGACGACGACGGTGAAATTGACCGAGCGGCTCCAGAAACACGGGCTCAAGTTTTTGATGCTGAACCTTGATGATTATTTCTGGGCGCTCATCGAGCATCCGTCGGACTGGATCAACGACCGCAATTTTGAAACGCCCGAGGCGCTGGACATCCAGTTGCTCAACCGCCATCTCAAGGATTTGCTGGACGGCAAGACGATCGACAAGCCGGTGTACAGTTTCAAGGAGGGCCGGCGCATTTCTTCGAAGCCGGTCAAACTAGAGAAGGGGCATATTTTGCTGCTGGATTGCCTGCACGGCTTTTATCCGCCGATCACGGAAGAGATCGATCCCACGACGCAGTTCCGTTTGTACATCGAGACGATGAACGTGTTGTACGAAGGCGACGGCAGTAGCAAGCGCCTGACGAAGTTCACGGACGTGCGGCTGATCCGCCGGATGCTGCGCGACGTGCAGCACCGCAATCATAGTCCGCTCTCGACGATCTTGCACTGGCATTACGTGCGCGCGGGCGAATTGTTCAGCATCATCCCGCTGATGGGGCTGGCGGACCATGTCGTCAACGGCGGACTGCCGTTCGACTTGGCGGCGCTGAAACCGTTCTTCATCGGGGAAAAGGGTTATTTGCCTCCGCCGGAAGCGTTCGAGTCGTACCACGGTTTTCTCGACGCGCGCATCCGCTACAGCCGCGTGAAACAATTGCTCGAATCTGTGGAAGGACTCACCCGCGAGCAGGTCGATTCGTACGATGTCATCCCCGGCGACTCCGTCATCCGCGAATTCGTCGGCAAAAGCACCGTCAAGATTCCGCACAACGAGTGATCATTATGAAAACGTTTATTGTTCTGCTGATTGGGGCCGCGTTGACGCAATTCTCCGCATTCGGCGCGGACATGCCAAAGGTTGGCGACAAGGCGCCGGATTTTTCGGTGGCGGCCAGTGACGGGACGACCGTGCACCTGAAAGATTACCTGGGCAAAGGCACTATCATCCTGTACTTCTACCCGAAGGATGACACAACCGGCTGCACGAAGGAAGCGTGCGGGATCCGTGACTCGTTTGGTGAATTCAAGGGACTGGACGCGACGGTGTTTGGTGTGAGCTTCGACTCGGTCGAGTCACACAAGAACTTTATTGCGAAATACAAGCTGCCGTTCGTGTTGCTAGCGGACACCGACAAGAAGGTCGCCAAGCTGTACGGCGTGGCCGACGACAAGAGCGTGGTCGCGCGTCGCGTCACGTTCGTCATCAACAAGGCCGGCAAGATCGCGTTTGTGAATCCGAACGTGAACCCCGCCACCCACGCCGACGAACTGCGCAGTGTTCTGTTGCACCTGGCGGAGTAGCGCGACATGTCCGCGACCTTGGGTGCGCAGGCTGAAGCCTGCGGCTACAGGGCCTCAACCTTGTTCGCAGATCACGCCTGTTTCGGCTCGCCGGATGGCTCGTCCTCCCAATAGAATCCAACCGCCATGAGTGAACGCAGCAGGCTGATTAGCGGTTTGACGCAGGCGTGGCGCGATGAGATGGGGAGCGCGCGCAACTACCGCGCGCTGGCTGAACGCGAAACCAATCCCGACAAACGCGCGATTCTGTTGCGTCTCGCGGAGGCGGAAGACAAGCACGCGGTGAACTGGGCAACGCGATTGCGCGAACTCGGTGCGGACCCGGGTGAATACCGCGAATCGTTTGTCGAGCGGGCGCGGCGCTGGGCTTTGGTGCAAAGTGGGACGGATACGGCGGTCGTCAAACTGGAAGCTTTAGAGGACGGCGCGGACTCGATGTACGACGAGTTGGCGAAGATCGCGCCGAGCGAGGAAGTACGCAAGCAGTTGGTGGACGCCCAGCACGAGGAACGCACGCACAGTCGCGTGCTCAGCGAGTTCACGGAAGGAAGTGTTGCGCCGGCGCAACGGAAACTGGAGAAGATTCTCAGGTCGGAGAAGTGGCACGTAACAGGGGCCGGCTGGATCGGCCAGGCGATTTACGGGGTCAACGACGGACTCGGCGCGGCGTTCGGCGTGGTCAGCGGCGTAGCGGGCGCGACGAACGTGAACGGCCAGTTCGTGTTGTTGAGCGGGATCGCGACGGCCATCGCGTCGGCGCTGTCGATGGGCAGCGGCGCGTATCTGGCGACGAAATCCGAGCGCGAGGT
>JBGPVO010000290.1:0-3056 GCA_041491705.1 Verrucomicrobiia bacterium | reverse complement strand
CTGCACGAGGCCATCGAGAACATCGACATCGGTGGCCCGAGTATGTTGCGTAGTGCCGCCAAGAACCACGCCAGCGTCACGGTGGTTGTCGATCCGGCGGATTACCCGGCGGTTTTGAAGGACATCAAAGAACACGGCGGCGATACCTGTGAGATGTTCCGCTGGAAGCTCGCGGTGAAGACGTTCGAGACTACGTCGCGCTACGACGGCGTCATCGCGCGCCACTTGCACGCCGAGCGGATGCGCACAAAGGGGGAACAGGGAGGGGGAAAGAGGGAGTTGCCGGAGACGCTGGACATTACCCTGAAGAAGTCGCAGGACTTGCGCTACGGCGAGAATCCCCATCAGCAGGCGGCATTGTACGGGAGTTTCTTCGAGCACTTCCAGCAACTTCACGGCAAGGAGCTGTCTTACAACAACATTCTCGACCTCACCGCTGCCGCCGAATTGGTGGCGGAGTTCGAGGAGCCCACAGTGGCCATCATCAAGCATACGAATCCATGCGGGGTGGGCAGCGCGGCGACATTGCTCGAAGCGTGGCATCTGGCGTACGCGACCGACAAGCAGGCGCCCTTCGGCGGCATCATCGCCGCCAACCGCCCGCTCGATGCGGCAATTGCCCGGGCGATTGCGGAGATTTTCAGTGAGGTGATCATCGCGCCCGAGTTCGAGCCAGGAGCGCTCGCGATCCTGCAGAAGAAGAAGAATCTGCGGCTGATCAAGACCTTGCGTCCTCCCGCCGCCGGTTTGGCATTCCGGTCAGTTACGGGCGGACTGCTCGCGCAGGAACGGGATACACGGCTGGTTTCGGCGGCGGACATGAAGGTCGTGACGAAACGACATCCCACACAGGAAGAACGTCACGCGGGCCTGTTCGCATGGCGGGTTGTTAAACATGTGAAATCCAATGCCATCGTGTTTGCGCGGGCCGACGCCAGCGGCAGTCGAACGCTGGGTATCGGGGCGGGTCAAATGAGTCGCGTGGATTCGTCCAAGATTGCCGTATGGAAGGCCAAAGAAGCTGGTCTTGATCTGAAGGGAAGTGTGGTAGCCAGCGACGCCTTCTTCCCATTTCCCGATGGCGTCATTGCCGCCGCCGACGCGGGCGCGACGGCGGTGATTCAACCCGGCGGCAGCGTGCGCGACGCCGAAGTCATCGTCGCCGCAGACGAACGCAACGTGGCGATGGTATTCACAGGGATCCGGCACTTCAGACATTAGGACGGAACGAGGAACTACATGGACGCAGCACCAACTCGAGCGAGAATTTTAGTCGTCGATGACGAACCAGCGATTCGAGAGTACGTGACGAGCCTGCTGAGCGAACTCGGCCACGAGATACTGGTGGCGGCCGATGGCGTGGAAGCATTGCGGCTGGCCCGCGAGCGGCAGCCCCACCTGGTCCTGCTGGACATCATGATGCCGGAACTCTCCGGCATTGAGGTGTGCCGGCAGTTACGGGCGGACCCGCGCACGCGCGAGATACGCGTCATCGTGGTGTCGGCCGTGGACGCGAAACGGGCACTGGAGGAGAGCATTATTGCGGGCGCCGATGATTTTCTGGCGAAGCCGATCCATGCGCTGGAGTTGATGGTGCGGGTGCGCTCGATCTTGCGGGTGCGCAACATACCGGACGACGAAGAGCGGCTTGAGGCGTACGTGAAGAACCTGCAGGCGATGCGCCGTGTCGAGCACGCAGAAAGTTAGGAACCAACGTGTCGGGAAATCCACCGAATGAATCGTGTTTGTGGTGACAAATGACCCCTTCGGCGACGATTAGCATTTGGCAAGACGTGACCAGCGTGACCGACGACGCAACAAGGGGGACGATGTGGCATCGGGTGCTCCACCGGTGTGGGGACGGCCTGTATCTGTACGCACGACAGTTATGCCGCAACGACGCCGACGCCGCCGATGTGGTGCAGGAGGCATTCCTCCGCGTCTGGCGCAAGCACGCGAGCAACGGCGTCACCGAACCGGATCTGCCGGCGCTGTGCTACGCCGCCGTGCGCTATGCCGTGCTTGATCGACGTCGACAAACGGCCCGACGTTGGCGGCGCGAGGCCGCCGCCGGGGAGTCCTGGTACGACCCGCCGCCGTTATTTGAATCCTCCATGGAACGGGCCGAGGAGCATGACAGGTTGGAAGCGGCAATCCGCAACCTGCCCGTCGAACAACGGGAAGTCCTGACGTTGAAAATCTGGGGCGAATTGACTTTTCAGCAGATCGCCACCGTGACCAACGACTCCCCGAACACGGTCGCCTCCCGCTATCGGTTGGCACTTGCCGCGTTGCGACAACAACTCGCGAAAGCAGGCACACCATGAGCACACCATTCGATGCACTGGAACATCAACTCAGCAGCCTTCGTCCGGCGCGTCTGCCGGGGCCAACCCGGCAACTCGTTTTGGACAAGATGAAACGAACAGCGGCCACGCACGGGTCACTACTCTGGCTGTTCGGTCATCGCCCCAGTTTCCAGGTCGCGTTGGCCGGTGCATTGTCCGTGGCGCTGGTCGTGGGATCGACCCGGCTGTCCCGGTCTTCGCGGCCGGCGTCCCGCGTCAACCAGGCGGCCTTCGCGGTCAGCAATGGGCTACTGCCGTCGCTGGATTTTTGGGAGACCAAACTCGCGTCGGCTTCCCCGATGGGCGCCAACACCGTCGCCGTGCTGTGGTCGCCATCGACACTTACGAATATTCAAATCCGACACTAACGACGCACGTGCGACACTGACGAGCAACAATTATGGGCAAGAAAAACCGTAGGCCGACAAACCCAACCCCACCTACCGCTACTCCCGTCGCGGTTGTGCCACAGCCCGCGACCCCGGCGGAACCGTCGGAAAGTCTGCATAGCTTCTTCACCCTCGAAGACTGGATCGCGGCGGCGTTCGCGTTCCTGATCGTGGGGTTCGCCTTCCTGTACTACATGTCACCGGAAGTGACGCTGGAGGATTCGGGCGAACTGGTGACGGGCGCGTTCAACTTTGGCGTGCCCCATCCGCCGGGCTATCCACTGTGGGCGTTTCTGGGATGGGTGTGGCGGCATTTCGT
>JBGPVO010000289.1:0-3062 GCA_041491705.1 Verrucomicrobiia bacterium | reverse complement strand
GCCAAGCTCCTTGGCCCCGATGAGAAAGAATCGCGCGTCATCGCCCGGATGCACCAACGGCACGCCGCCAATCTGCAGAAAATCAGCGAACGGCCCACCGGCGCCTACCAGCGGGGTGGCCTTGGCCATGTTCGAGCCGACGGTGATCGCCCAGATCGCGAGCTGGTCCCACGGCAACAGATAACCCGTGAACGAAAGCAGGAATGTCAGGACCAACAGCAGCACGCCGATGCACCAGTTGAACTCGCGCGGTGGCTTGTAGCTGCCGGTCATGAAGACGCGGAACATGTGCACCATCACCATGATGACCATCGCGTGGGCCGACCAGCGATGCAGTTCGCGCATGATGCCGAACGGCACCTGGGAGCGCATATCGAGCATGTCCACGTACGCGCCCTCGACCGTGGGCCGATAATAAAACATCAAGAGCACACCGGTCAGCGTGAGCACCAGAAACAGGAAGAAGCTCAAGCCGCCGGCGCACCACGTGTAGCGCAGTTTCACACCGCTGGTGCGCACCTTCGTCGGATGCAAGTGCAGGAACACGTTGCCCAGGACGATGAGCACGCGTTTGCGGTCGGTGTTGGGGATGCCGACGCGAAAGATCGATTTCTTGATCTGCGAATCCAGAACCGTGTTCTTGATTTTGTTCAGCATGATGTTTACACCGCGATAAACGAGCGCGGATCGTCGAATTCAGCCTTCTCCCAGAAGAACAGCCGGCCCTCGTTGACAACAATCTGACCGTCGTCGGCCAATGAAACTTCATAGCGCCGCATCGGAAACGGCGCGGGGCCTTCGAAATTGATCCCGTCAATCGTGTAGCCGCTGCCGTGGCATGGGCACTTGAACTTGTGTTCGCTGTCCATCCAATTTGGCGTACAGCCGAGATGCGTGCACACGGACTGAATGCAAAAGACCTTATGGTCGTGGTTCACGATCCAACAGCGGTGCGCCGCCTTGAACGACTCGTCCACCGTGTTGGGCGCGAAGTTGGACGGCGGGCCGACCTTGAACACGTCGATCCTGGTGAAATCGACACGGGGCACCATGAACGCGAAGAGCGCGGTGAGTCCGCCGCCCATCGCCGCGGCAAACGTCGCCCACGCGAGCGCGAGGCTCACGAAGAACTGGCGACGGGGCATGGGTTTGCCTTCGGGGTCAAGGATGCCCTTCGTCTTTAACCGGCGTATCGCCTCTTCGCGCGGACTCAACGGCTGCCCCTGTAGGGGCTTGTCCGCGCCAACAACTTTCATTTCTGCCATGGCTACTTATGATTCAAGCTGTTAACTTGTTGGATTGCAGCATTGCGCACCTGCAAATCCGTTTCGCCGGTGCTCATTTTCTCCAGCAGTGGCCTGGCCTTCGCTGGATCCAACTTCGCCACCCACACCACTGCCGCCACCCGGTACCGCTGGATGTTCTCCGCCAACGGGCGACCCTCCCGCGGCATCAACTGAGTAACACGGTCGACGTATTCCTTGTCAAGCAACCTCACCAACACGTCCCACGCGGCTGCGTTTCCCTTGTTCGCCAGCCCGAACGCCGCGTTCCATTTTACCAGCTCGTCCGGGTCGTTCAGGGACGCCTCCAACACTCGGAACGCCTGGGGGCTGTTCATCGACCCGAGCACATATACCGCCATCAGGCGCACGGACGACTCATCGCTTCTGGTCAACTCGATGATGCGCAAGGCCGAGTCATTATCACCGATTCGGCCCAGTGCCCACACGCAATTCTTTACTGTCTCGGCATCACTGTCGTTGAGTCCGCCGCGCAATGCCGCGACGGCCTCGCGGTCTCCCAACAAGCCAAGCACCAGCGCCAGGTACCGCCGCGTTCTCGGGTCCTGCCCTTTCGATTCCTCGAAGACCTGGAGGATGTCCGTGACGGCATGCGGGTTCTTCGCCAGGAATTGGTCCCGGTCAGCGCTGATCCGCGCGGTCACATCGAAGATCCCCTGCCAGCGCTTGGAGTCCTGGATGTAATTCAGAAGATACTGCGCCTGCTGGGTGCGTTGTTCGCCGGAGCTGGCGCGCAACGCGTTCAAGTAGTCATCCAGACCCTTACGCTCGGCCGTCAGCCAGATAAACAGCCCCGCCAGCGCCACGCAAAACAGCACCACCGCCAGCGGAATTACAAACAACTGCACGGCCAAGGTCGCCAGTTTCGATTTCTCCTCCGGCGGTCCCGCCAATGATGGCGAGGTTGCTTCCGCTGGCTGCTTCGCGTCACTCATTTGAAAGAACTAATGCTTCTCCAACTGATGCGGCAACATTGCCGCCCGATGGGTCGGAGCATTCGGCACGATAATCGCATCCTTGTCGCAGACAATCTCACAGAGTCGGCACGCCACGCATTCCTCGGCCACGACCTCCGCGACTTTATAGTGGCCCGCCCCCGTATGCGTTGGGTCTTCCTTCATGTAAATGCAGTCGAACGGACAGATATCCACGCAAAATTCGCAGCCTGTGCAATCGTCGACGATGACCCTGGCCTTCGGGATCTGGCTGGGTTTGATGCGCGTGACGAGGTTGCCGTACTGGTCCTGGATGCAAGACACGGGGCAATAGATCGCACAGACCCCGCAGTCGATGCAGCCTTCGGGGTGAATGACGTACAACTCCTTCGACTTGCCGCTGATCGTGTCGACGGGGCATTTCAGCTCGCAGACCGTGCAGCCGATGCAGGTGTCTGTAATAAAATACGCCATGTTGCTTGCTCGTCTGTGGTGCGCGACCCTATGCAGCCCACTTTGAGAAAAGTTTCACAAAGAATATATAGCAGCCGAACCGCAAAGTGCAACTGCTTTTGTGAGGGTGAAACTGAGGTGGCTGGCGTGCCAGCCGAAGCTCGTGAGAGTTAACCGTCCGCCTTCGCCTCGAACGCTCGGCTATGGCGGACAGCCTCCGCTCTCCGCTGCGCTACGAGCGAAGGCTGGAGCGGGCGATGGGAATCGAACCCACCTAGCCGGCTTGGGAAAGGCTGAACCTCTGAACAACACATCTGCAACGGGGCAAATTCCTTGCTCAAGTTTGCTCCGCCGCGCACCCACCCGCCCG
>JBGPVO010000288.1:0-3072 GCA_041491705.1 Verrucomicrobiia bacterium | reverse complement strand
GACAACTCGTCGGCCACGGCGATTACCACATTGAAAGCAGCGATTTCACCTACGAGTTCGACAGCACGCTGGATCCGACCCGGCTCCTGCCCCTGATGATCGGGAGTGTGCGGCAGATCGTTGAACCGGCGTGGTTCGAAACGCCGCCCCATATCATCGCGAAAGTCAGCGGCGATTTCGTCGATCCGGATGCGTTCGCCTACGACGCGCAAATCTATGCGAACCGCTGCAGCTACCGCGGCGTCGGGCTGGAAGGCGCGTCCGCGAAACTCCAACTCCGCAGAAGTCGTCTGGACGTGCAGGATATGGTGTTGGCACGGCGCGAGGGGGACGCGCGCGGGACGATCGTTGCCGACTTCAACACTCACCGTGTCAGCTTCGATCTGTCAGCCCGGGCGAACCCGTCGGAACTGGCGGGCCTGCTCGGGGAAAAGGCAGCGCGGATCATGGCGCCGTACCGGTTTGGCATGCGCACCGATGCGACTGCCCGCGGGTTGGTTGACTTCGATAATCCATTCGGCACCGCGTGGGCCGCGCATGTTGACAACGAGGGCTTCTCGTACTGGAAGTTCACAGCTGCCCGTGCGGAAGCATCACTCGTGTTTACGAACAACACGCTGCAAATTAACGATTTCGACGCGGACGTTTACAGCGGAAAACTGCGCGGCCACGCCGCGTTCGCTTTTTCCCAGGTTGATCCCACGTATGACTTTGATTTCTCAGTCGAGAGCGCGGACGTTCGCGCGATGCTCAGCGCCATGGAGGGCCGCGAGAGCAGGGTCACGGGACTCTTGACGGGGCAGGCAACGATCAACGGACGCGGGGCCGACTTGGATGCCTTGCAGGGGAAGGGGGAGCTTTCTGTGGCAGATGGCGTTCTCTGGCAGGCGCCCGTATTTGGCATTTTCTCGGAGATCCTCGGCAATACGAAAGCGACTCGCGCCCATGCCACCTTCACCTTGACCAATCAGGTTGTTCGCACCGACGACATGGAAATCTCCGCAGGCGCGTTCACTGCCAAGAGCCGCGGTCAGCTTGGGTTTGACGGGAAGATGGAATTCCGTGTGGAAGCTGTGTTCTTGAAAGCATGGCCGGGTATTGGCTGGATCTCGCCGTACGTTCTAAAGCCCCTTGAATACAAGGTTGGCGGCACGGTTGGTGAGCCGAAGTACCGTCCCGTGTACCTCCCCAAGGAACTCCTGCCCAGCAAGTAACACGCGCCGCGCCGTTTGACTTTGCCCAACCGCTTGGCTAGGCTCGCCGGCGTGAGGGCGGAACTTATCAACACGGGCAGCGAATTGCTGTTGGGCTTCACCCTCAACTCACACCTCGGCTACATCGCCCGCCAACTGGCCAGCATCGGCCTGCGGCTCGACCGTCAGGTCACTGTTGCCGACGACCGCGCGGAGATGCGCGCCGCGGTGGCGGAAGCCTTGCCGCGCTGCGATGTGCTCATCATCACGGGCGGACTTGGCCCCACGTCCGACGATTGTACGCGGGACGTCGTTGCCGAATTGCTGGGGCGCAAGCTGGTCCGCGACGAAACGGTCGCGGCACACATTGCGGAGCGCATCCGCAAACGCAAGATCCGCCTACCGGACTCCATCTACGTGCAAGCGCTGGTACCCGTTGGCACGCAGGTGCTGCCGAATCACAACGGTACAGCCCCGGGCTTGGCGCTGGATCATGAAGGCAAACTTGTGCTCTTGTTGCCCGGCCCGCCGCGCGAATTGAAGCCGATGTTTGATCAGTATGTTCTGCCTGTGCTGAGGAAACATTTTGGCGAGCAGGCTCGGTTTGATTGCCGCACGTTCAAGGTCGTTGGGCTTGCCGAGTCCGTCGTCGAAGAGAAGGTCGCGCCGACGCTGGCCGATCTGAAGGACGTCGAACTCGGCTACAGCGCCAAGATGGGCGAGGTCGAGGTGCGGATCATCTCGCATCTCAAATCGACAGCCGATGAAGCCGAGAAACGCATCCGGGTCGTGCTCGCGGACAATATTTACGGCACTGACAGCGATCGACTTGAGGAGGTTGTGGTCAAAATGCTGACCGCTTCCCGCCAGACCATCGCTGTCGCCGAATCCTGCACGGGCGGTATGATTGCAAACAGGATTACGAACGTAAGCGGTTCCAGTGAGGTGTTTATCGACGGTTGTGTCACGTATTCGAACGAGTCGAAAGTTCGACTGCTCGGTGTCCGCGAGGAAACGTTGAAGGCTCACGGCGCTGTCAGCGAAGAAGTTGCCCGCGAAATGGCCGAAGGCGTCCGTGTGCGAAGCAGAACAGACTTCGGCATCAGCACCACGGGCATTGCGGGGCCAACCGGCGGAACGCCTGAAAAACCCGTCGGTCTGGTCTATATCGGCTTCGCCACGCCCGAACGCACCGAAGTCCAGCGTCACGTTCTCACCTTCGACCGCGAGACCTTCAAATTCTTTGCGTCGCAGTACGCGCTCGATGCCGTTCGACGGGAACTTCTCGAGAAATGATTCGTGCGTTTATCGCCATAGACATTCCTGACGATGTGCGTGTCGCCATCGGCGAGGCGCAGGCGCAACTGAAACGGGCGCACGTTGGGGTGAAAATTTCGTGGACGAAGATCGACAATCTCCACCTCACGCTGCAATTTCTCGGCTACATCGAGGAAGCGGTCGTCGAGAAGATCAAGGCGGCTCTGCAAACGGTCGCGGGACAACATCGGCCGTTCGAGTTGTCGGTGCATGGCGCGGGCGCGTTTCCAAATGAGAATCGGCCGCGCGTTATCTGGGTTGGCTGCGACGACGCGGAGGGTGGGCTGAAGGCATTGGCCCAAGCGGTGCAGACGGCGATGGAGCCGCTGGGATTTGAGCCCGAGCACCGTGAGTTCTCAGCGCACCTGACGCTCGGTCGGGTAAAATTTCCTCGTCCGGACGTTGCGTTGACAAGGGCCATCGATTCCCTTAAAGATACAGGCTGCGGGACGTTGCGAGTCGAGGCTATTCATCTGTTCGAGAGCCAGCTTCACCCCGAAGGATCGATTCACACGAAGCTTTCGTCACACGCTCTGGGAGCGCAGAACTAATAAGGAGACTT
>JBGPVO010000287.1:0-3079 GCA_041491705.1 Verrucomicrobiia bacterium | reverse complement strand
GTGCGCTTCCGCTTTTGTTCTTCTGGCAATTATGGTGGCTCGTGTTGTTCGGTGTCATTGCCGCGCCGCTGGCGTTTCGGAAGACCGAGCGAAGTGTCGTGATGCAATTGCTGGCGGTGGGTGGATTGACGCTCACAGCGCCCGCGGCTTGCTACGCGGCGACCGGTGCGCTGGATGCGCGAGCATGGTGGCTATGGCTGCTGAACGTGTTGTACTTCGCCAGCGGCGTGTTTTACGTCAAGATGCACATTGCCGCGGCGATTCGGCGTCAACCGTTCGAGAGTCTCGTCGACCGGGCGCGATATGGAGCAGCCGTGCTGGCCTATCATACGGGGCTCGTGGTTGTCTTGCTTGGGTTGGCGTCACTCGGTGTGATTTCATTCCGGGGATTGTTGGCGTTCGCGCCGATTGTGGCGCGGGCGTTCGTCGGGGTTGCTCGGCTGAAACCTGTTTTGCGGATCAAGCGGCTGGGTTGGACCGAAGTGGCGTACTCGATCGTGTTCGCCGGGCTGTTGATTGCCGCGATGCGGTGATCACCGCATGCCACATTGGGACGAAGAACCGCTAGGCCGACGCAGTGGAGTTAGCCTTGTGCGCCGTGCCGTTCTTCAGCGCCCGCTCCACGGCGGCCAGCAACTCGGATTTGTCCAAGGGCTTGCTCAGGTACTCGTACGCGCCCTCGCGCAACGCGTCCATATACTGCCCCCAATCGCCAAAGGCAGTAACGACGATGACGGGCACGCGGGGAAACGCCGCCTTGATCACGGTGAGAAATTCGATTCCGCGTATTCCGGGCATAAAGACATCGGTGATGACGAGATCGAATCTCTTCTTGGTGGAGTTGACGAATTCCATGGCGCTATGGGCGTCCGGATGCGGCACGACTTCGTACTCGGCTTTCTCGAGCACCTTGGTCAGCGCCTTCAACAGCTCCACATCATCATCGACGAGCAAAATGGAAGCTATGCGCTTCGCTTGATTCACGTAAGGAGGCTTTAGCACCGCCAGTGCCATCTCGTTCGTCTCATTTGTAAGAACCTGGCTGACAGCCGATTGCGACTTGCCTGGCGATTATGATCGAGAGTGGAACTTGTGCCACGATGTCATGATAGAGAGGCTTGGCCGACACTTTGGCACTTCGCACGGGCGCGAGTCCCGACCTGCCTGCTAACGTCGCGCGCTTGCAGACGAACGCAGGGCGCGCTCGAGAGTGATGACCAGATGCTGTGTATCGAGCGGTTTGGCGAGGTAGGCGTACGCTCCCAAACGCAGTACCTCATCGGCTGTACGCTGATCCATGTGGCCGGTCATAACGATCACCGGAACGTCAGGGAATTCCTTTTTCGCGGCAGTCATGAACGTGAGGCCGTCGATACCTGGCATGGCGAGGTCGGTGACGATCACGTCGAAGCGGTTTCGAGCAAGGGCCACATAGTTCATTGCCGCTTCGGAGTTTGAAGCACCGGCGACGACATAACCGAAGTGGCCCAGCAGCTTGGATAGGGCGGTCAGCAGTTCGATATCGTCATCGACAACCAAGATGGTTCGACTTGCCATTTGTCCTTGGGCTTGGCGTTGGCGGTAGTTCGCAGCACGCTACATGCCGGGAATCGAAATTGCCGTCCGAAATGATTGAATACAGGCAAGATAGGCATCATTTCGCTTGGGGAAAACCAACCCCACTTTTGCCAATCTCTCAGACTTCGACAGCCAAGTATGACATTTTGGCTGCGGCGACTAGCCATCGCTCTTCGAGAAGTGCCGATAAAGTGTTCGTGAGGAGATGCCCAGTATCTTGGCGGCCTTTTCCTTGTCACCGCCACATTGATTCAAGGTCTCGGTAATCAAGGTGCTATCGGCATCCTCCAGAGTCGTTCCTATGGGAATGCTAACGGACGGACCAAAGGAAGCCGCTGTGCCGCCGGCACGAGGTGGCGGTGTCAGCTGGAAGTTCTGGATCGTCTCCTCGGTTGCCACTGCGAAGGCTCGTTGGATGGTATTCTCCAGTTCGCGAACATTTCCAGGCCATTGGTGGGTAAGCAGTTGTGCGATCGCCTGTGGCGCGACAGCATGCACGTTCTTCTGCATCCTCACCGCATATTTCTTGAGAAAGTGGTCGACCAATAACGGGATGTCTTCGGGGCGGTTGCGCAAAGGCGGCAATGCGATATGGACGACGTTCAGGCGATAATAGAGATCTTCACGGAACCTGTTTTCGGTAATGGCTTTCTGGATGTCGACATGGGTGGCGCTGATGACGCGAACGTCGATCTGAATGTCGCGGGTGCTCCCAAGTCGTTGAAAACGACCGTCCTGTAGTACGCGGAGTAGTTTGGCCTGCAGTTGGGGCGTCATTTCTGCGATTTCATCGAGGAACAGAGTTCCCCCATCCGCCATCTCGAACTTCCCCTGTTTCGAGCCGGATGCGCCCGTGAACGCACCGCGTTCGTAGCCGAAGAGTTCGCTTTCCAGCAGCGTTTCGGGAATCGCCGCGCAACTGATCTTCACAATGGGACGATCGCGACGGTTGCTCAACGAATGAATGGAGTCGGCGGCCACTTCCTTGCCGGTGCCACTTTCTCCCTGAATGAGCACGCTGACATCGGTCGGGGCAATCTGGCCAATGAGCTTTTTGACGGCCACCATGGACGGGCTGTTGCCGACAAAAGCGTCTTCACCGCGATGTTGCTGAAGTTGCTCGCGCAACTGCCGATTCTCGGCGGCGAGACGTTGTTTCTCAACGGCGCGGCTGACCGCTTTCACCAATGCGGCGCGATCCAGCGGCTTCTCGATAAAGTCGTAGGCACCCAGTCGCATGGCTTCGACAGCTTTCTCGACCGTGCCGTGACCCGTAATTACGATGACTTCCACCGTTGGACGCAGCTGCTTGGCGCGTCGCAGGACCCCAATGCCGTCCGAGTCGGGTAACATCAGGTCCGTGATCAGCAGGTCGGCCCCATCGCTCTCAAATCGTGCAAGACCTTCCTTCGCCGTGTGCAGGTAGACCACGCGATAGCCTTCCTTGGCCAGGATCTTTTCCGCCGCGATACACAAGGCTTCTTCGTCATCCACGAGCAGG
>JBGPVO010000286.1:0-3104 GCA_041491705.1 Verrucomicrobiia bacterium | reverse complement strand
CGGCAACCCCCTGGGCTGTGCCGCCGCGCTGGCCGCTATCGGTGAAATGAAGCGGCTCAAGCTCGACGCGCGCAGCCGCGAACTGGGTGACTGGCTTGTGCCGCGGCTGGCGCGAATCGGCAAGGTACGCGGCAAAGGTCTGATGCTTGGCCTGGAAGTGGGCAATGCGGTTCCCCTAGTCGAGCAACTGCTCCAGCGCGGCATCCTCGCGTTGCCCGAAGGCAACCACAGCGAAATCCTAGGTCTCACTCCCCCGCTCGTGATTTCCAAGCGGCAATTGGATCACTGCGTGGTCGCGCTGACGGAACTGCTTTCGGCGCGTTGACAATCCCTTGGAAGCACCACATTCTAGTGTGGTGTCACAGTAATGTGCTTACAATCCCTTCGATGCAGACCGCGTAGGGGCGGCCCCTCGTGGCCGCCCTTTGCCGGCCAGCCAGGGCAGGCACGGGGGCCTGCCCCTACAAGCTGCTGGACTGTAACGAATCGCTAGCAAGCCAGCATGGACGAAACCGCCATTGATCTCCAGCAACGAGTGCTCGCGCTGATGGCGCGTGGCGTGGCGCAGCCGACATCGGACGAGGAGTTTGATCGGCTGGCGCGGGAGGTTTTTGTATTTCAATTCGAGCGGTGCGTTCCGTATCGCGCCTACTGCGAACATCTGAAGTTGACTCCGCAAACAGTGACGCATTGGAACCAGATCCCCGCCGTGCCGACGAGTGCATTCAAGGACTTCGCGCTGACGTGCTTCCCGGTTGTGGAAGCGGTGGCGGAGTTTCATACGAGCGGGACCACACGCGAGAAAGCCGGGAAACACTACCTTCACACGCTCGAACTATACCACGCGGCAATTGTTCCAAACTTCTTCGCCCATCTTATTCCTGACGGCGCGCGGTTACCGATGATGGCGTTGACGCCCTCGCCACAGGAAGCGCCACATTCGTCGCTGTCGCACATGATGGGCGTGGTGCTGGAGGAGTTTGGCGCGGACGACAGCGGCTTCTACGTCGAGGGCGGGCAGTTGCTTGTCGAAAAGCTGGTGCATGATTTGTGCGAAGCGCAGTGGGCGCACCAGCCCGTATTCCTGCTGGGAACAGCGTTCGCTTTTGTCCATGTGTTCGACCATCTCGCGGAGCAGAAGTTGAAGCTTGAGATGCCGGAAGGCAGTCGCGCGATGGAAACCGGCGGGTTCAAAGGGCGGTCGCGCGAGATGCCGAAAGCGGAGTTGTATGGGCTGTTTGAGCGTTGGCTGGGCATTCCGGCAGCGCAAGTTGTCAATGAGTATGGGATGACGGAGCTGGGCACCCAGTTTTACGACGGAAGCCTGCTAGTGGGCCGCCAGACGGATCAGAAGACGTCTCCGCCGTGGGCGCGCGTGCTCGTGATTGATCCGAGTACTGGCAGGGAGGCTGCTGATAATGAGCGCGGCCTGATTCGGGTCATTGATTTGGCGAACCTGTGGAGTATGGTGTGTGTGCAGACAGAAGATTTGGGCATCTCGCGGGCAAGCGGAACACGATCAGGTTTTCTGGAATTTGAAGTCCTGGGACGCGCAGCAGGTGCGGAAGTGCGCGGCTGCTCGTTGAATGCCGAGAGTTTGGGAATATCGTAACGATGGCAAGCGGAGCGCTTGCCCTACAAAGCAGATGAGCACAACAATTGAACAGATCCGCGAGGCGGTGAGCCGGACGCGTGAAGCGCGCGAGCGCGTGCGACAGCATCGCAGCACGGACGCGGTCATCGCCGCGTTGGCGCAGACCGCCAAGAACTGGCTCGACCCGAACAGCCCATGGCGCAAACGCGCCGTCGAGCAGGCTCCGGCCCCCACGGGTTTTTCGGAAGCGATGGTCGCCGAAGCCATCAACCTCGTTTTCGGAGCCATCACGTATGAATCGCTCGGCGAACTTCTCGACCGTGAACTGGGCAACCGCCGCGTCCTGGACGAATTCTGCTTGCGCGGTCACGTGCAGTCCCGCGCGACCGCGCCGCGGCTGATCGCGCATTTCCTGGCGGGCAACGTTCCCGTGCCGGGGATCGTCAGCATTTGCTGCGGCTTGTTGCTGCGCTCAGCGAACCTGGTGAAGGTCTCATCGCGTGATCCCGTGTTCCCTACCCTGTTTGTCGAATCGCTGCGCGAGGTGGACGCGGAATTGGCCGAGTGCGTGGCGACGCTCGAGTGGGCGCGCGGTGACCTGGCATTGACCCAAACGGCATTGGAGGACGCCGAGGGGGTCATTGCGTATGGCGACGACCACACGATTTCGGCTCTGCGACAACTCGCGCCGCCCGCGGCGAAGTTTCTCGGCTACGGCCATAAGATGAGTTTTGCGGTGATCGCCAAGGAAGCGATGACCGTGGAAAACGTTCCACAACTGGCGCAGGCGGCGGCGTTCGATGCGTCGGTGTACGACCAGCAAGGTTGTCTCTCGCCACACGTTTTCTATGTCGAGGAACGCGGCCAGCTTGGCCCGCGGAAGTTTGCGGCGGCACTGGCCGACGCCATGGCTGCCTATCAAGCGCGCGTGCCGCGCGGGCAACTCTCGGTGGAGGAAGCGGCGCAAATCACCAAGTTCCGTTCCGGTTACGAATTCCGTGCCGCCTCCGACAAACGGATTGGAGTGTGGGCCAGTCCGACTGGGACTGAGTGGGCGGTGATTTACGACGACAGTCCGGCGTTCATACCGTCTTGTCTCAACCGCATAGTGTTCGTGAAGCCTACAGACGGCTACAAACGCGTGCTGGACGCCATCCAGAAGTTCGCTTCAAATGTTTCGTCTGTCGGTGTCGCCCCCATGAACGAGCGCGCGCTTGCGTTTGCGGGCGATCTGGCCCAGATGGGCGTGCACAGGGTGTGCCCCATCGGCCAAATGCAACGCCCGCATCTCTCCTGGCACCATGATGGTCGACCGAATCTGGCCGACCTTGTTTCGTGGACTGATCTCGGGTAACACGAATTTCACGAAGAAGACGCGAAGGGCACAAATTACACGGATGGCACGGTGAGAAAGTCCTCCCTTCATTCAAAAAACTCTTGACAACCGGTTGAGTTTGTGAAATTATTCACAATGTCCTGGGTGAGGCCGGGTGGAGCGGCCGCTTGTACT
>JBGPVO010000285.1:0-3107 GCA_041491705.1 Verrucomicrobiia bacterium | reverse complement strand
GAAGGTGATGAGGTGTTCGGAGGGTACCGTCCGGTCACGGCTCTTTTACGCCCGACAGCAGTTGCAGGGTATGCTCAGCGACTATTTGTGAACGACGCCATGAATTGCAAGAAGGCACAACAATTGTTCGATGACCTGTGGCACCAGCGGCTTGCGCCGGACACCGCCGCGCAGGTGCGCCAGCATCTTGCGGATTGCACCGACTGCCGCGTGCTGCAACAGCGCGCCGCCCGGCTCCAGCGGCTGTTGGCACTCAAACAGTATGAGCGGCCGGCGCCGGCGTATTTTGATAATTTCCTCTCCGAATTTCACAGCCGGTTATTGGCAGAAACCCAACGAACCGGATGGTGGGAGAGGGTGTTGGGACCCGTCGACAATCTTTTGGCAGTCGAATTGACGCGGGTATGGCGTTACCGGTTTGCCAGCGCCATGGGCGTGGCCGTTGTCATGGGGGTGGTCTGGATGGGCGTGCGCCAGACGAGCGATCCCGGCGGTGCTGCGGGCCAGGCGGCCTCGGCCGATGCGTCGTGGGTCGTTGCCGAAACGGACGCAATGCTTCCACCGCCGCATTCCACACCGAGTACGATCGCCGCGTCAGTTGCCGGCTTGTGGCATGCAACGCCGGCCGATTACCAGCTCGCGACGGCTGGCAGTGTGGTCTCGGTTCCATCTCCAACGCGTGCGGAATCCACCGCGCCGCGCTATGTGCTGGACCGCATCTCGGTCACTCCTGCCACCTATGAAGTTGCCAGCGTCCATTTCTAGCCGACGCGTTACCTTGTGGGCCGCGCTCCTCATCGCCGCGACGGCGCCGGTCATCCAGGCCGAGGGGTTGTTGGAAACGATCGACCAGGAAGTTTCGTCGATTTATGAGAAATCCAAGGACGCGATCGTCAAGATTCATGCCCAGCGTCAACTCCAGATCGGCAATTTGCTGTTGCCACCCGTACACCGGATTGGAACCGGCTTTTTCATCGACAAGGACGGGCGGATTCTGACGGCCGCCACGGTGGTGACGGATGCGGACACGTGCTGGATCGATTGGCATGGCCAGAAAGTCAATACGCGCATCCTCGGGCGCGATCCACAAGCGAACGTCGCGCTGCTGCAAATTGAATCCGAAGCCGGAACTACCACGCCGTTCCTCCCGCTGGGCAATTCCGATGAGCTGCGCGTTGGATCCATGGTGATCGCCATCGGATTTCCCTACGATCTGCCCAGTGCGCCTGTGGCTGGTTTTGTAGGTGGGATGGATATTCAACGGGGTGGCCATGTGTTCGCCGTCAGCCACATCCGCGCCGGCTGCCGACTGAGCCCGGGACAGGGAGGCTGCCCCTTGCTGAACGTACACGGCGAAGTCGTCGGCCTCGCAGTCTGTGCGCACCTGGACGATCAATGTTACGCGCTGCCAATCAAAGCGGCGCACAAGGTCAGCTCGGACATCCTGGGATTTGGCCAACCGCAATACGCGTGGGTCGGCCTCGGCGTTTCCGAGCGGCCACTCGTCATCAATGCCACGCAGTCAAATCAGTGGCAGGTCTATATTCAACAGATTTACTCGAATTCGCCCGCGGCCTCCGCCGGGTTTCACGATGGCGATATTCTCGTGAACATCACAAGCAATGAAGTGCATCGTTCCGCCGACGTTCTGAACACGATGTTCTACCATCGCGTGGGCGATAACGTGGAGTTCACGGTGTTTCGAAGCGGACAGGAGGAGAAGCTCCGGGTGGTTGTCGGAGTCCGTCCCGAGCAAGAGGCCTTCGGATACCCGCCATCACAGATTGGCCCGCCCCGGCTGCAGGGCCAGGGGCCGACGATGGCGCCAGCCTCACACGAACGGTAACCCCGCACTCGCCGGCGTGATTCCGTAAAGTAAGAAGGCGCGAAGCAGTGTTTCGCGCCCCAGCGTGAACGAACCCGGCGGCTTACTTCTTGCCGACTTTCGCGCGAACGTCGTCAAGTTGGCCCGCGGAACCGAGCGCCTGGTTCTTGTGGGCGATCATCTTGGCGTACTCTTCGATGTATATCTTGCCGGGATCGCGTAGATCGAACTTGTCGGGGTGATCGCGGAAAAATTCGCGGTGTACGCGCGTCCACACCAGGCGGCCGTCAGTGTCGATGTTGACCTTGCATACGCCCATCTTGGCAGCCGGCAGAAAATCCTCCTCGGGAACGCCGCTCGTGTCGGGCATGTTGCCGCCGGCTTTGTTGATGCGGTCCACTTCGTCCTTCGGCACGCTGGAACTTCCATGCATGACCGTCGGATAGCCCGGCAACAGCTTTTGGATCTTTTCGATTACCTCAAAGTGCAGCCCCATCTTCTTGCCCGGCTCGGCCTTGAACTTGTACGCGCCATGGCTCGTGCCGATGGCAACGGCCAGCGAATCGCACTTGGTCAACTCGACAAATTTCTTCGCTTCGTCTGGGTCGGTGAGGCAGACGTGGCCGACGATGTCTTCCTCGACGCCGCCGAGCATGCCCAGTTCCGCCTCAACGGAGACCCCGCGCGCGTGCGCCTTGTCCACGACGCGCTTGGTGATTTCGGCGTTCTTCTCGAACGGCTCGTGGCTGGCGTCGATCATTACCGCACTGTAGAACCCGGAATCAATGCAGTCGTAGCAGGTCTGTTCGTCGCCGTGGTCGAGGTGCACCGCGAACACGGTCTCGGGGAATACCTGCTCGGACGTGCGGATCATCGCTTCGAGGTAGCGCTTGTCCGTATACTTGCGCGCCCCCTTGCTGAGCTGGATGATGAACGGCGCCTTGCTCTGGACGTTGCCTTTGAACAGGCCGACGGTCTGCTCCAGATTATTGATGTTATAGGCGCCGACGGCGTACTTGCCGTAGGCGATCTTAAACAGTTGCGCGGTGGTGACAATCATTTCAAATTCTCCTTGTTAAACGACTTGGCTCGATTTATCGAGCCGGGGTGCTTCGCACATCCTCGCACCAGCGACACTAACGAACCCCCCGAATCGCGTCAAACTTCATTTTGGACAGTGCATCCGTTTCCACGTGCGTGAGACTGCCGTCAGTACGGCAATGGAAACTTCGCGGTCAGAGCGCGCACCTTCTGTTTTACGCTGGCCTGCAACGTCACGTCG
>JBGPVO010000284.1:0-3128 GCA_041491705.1 Verrucomicrobiia bacterium | reverse complement strand
GCACGTCGCTCACCGCGATGATCTTCGCCCCGTAACGCGCCAGCGAAAACGCCGTAACGGAACCGACATTGCCGTAGCCTTGCACGACGGCGGTGGTTTTGCCCATGTCGAGCCCGAGCGAATCGGTCGCGCGATTGACGAGGTAAGCGACGCCGCGCCCGGTCGCCTCGCGCCGTCCGAGCGAACCGCCGAGGCCGACCGGTTTGCCGGTGACGATGCTCAGCACGGCGTGGCCTTCGTGCATGGAATAGGTGTCCATCATCCACGCCATGGTTTGTTCGTTGGTGCCGAGGTCGGGCGCCATCACGTCGACATGCGGCCCGATGAAGGGAATCATCTCCTGCGTGAACCGACGGGTCATGCGCTCGATCTCCCCGCGGCTCATTTTGTGTGGGTCACAGGTCACGCCGCCCTTGGCGCCGCCGTAAGGCAATCCGCACAGCGAACATTTCCAGCTCATCCACATGGCCAGCGCCGCGACTTCGCCGAGAGACACGTCGGGATGATAACGCAGACCGCCCTTGGTGGGGCCGACGGAGAGGTGATGTTGCACGCGGTAGCCGGTGAACATCTCCGTATGCCCGTCATCCATGCGCGTCGGGATCGAGACGATGAAGGCGCGCTTCGGCATCTTGGTGCGGATGCGTTCGCTCTGCCCGATGTCGAGAAAGTCGGCGACGCGATCGTATTGCTGGCAGGCCATGACATACGCCGGGGACAGCATAAACTCGTCAAGCATAATGGTCTCCTGTGTTGGATTTCGGCACGACGACTCGCAGCGCGCCCGGCACGACCGAGAACGTCACGGGCGCGTCGCCCGCGTCCTCGCCGTCCAATTCGAACGGCGTCGCGCTGGGGGCGTTGCAAACCAATCGTTCCGCCTGGAAGTACTTCACGCCGCCCAGATCGATGTGCGCGCCGCGCAGGATGCCGTGTCCGTAGCGCAGCACGTCCAGATAGCCGCATGTTTCAAACACGCACACGTCGAGCAAGCCGTCGTCCATCCGCGCCTTCGGAAAGAGCGCGAACCGTCCGCCGTAGAAGCGTCCGTTGCCGACGAGCACCGCGACACCACCGACCGGGCCGCCGCCGTTCGCGGAAACCTCCACGCGTACGTGCTTTGTCGACAACGTCTTCAACCCCGCCCACACGTAGCTGAGCGGACCAATTCTCTTTTTCAACTCCCAACTGGCGGCACGCACGGCCCGCGCATCGAATCCGACGCCTGCCAGTTGGATGAAGTATCGGGTGGATCCGTTGGCGTCGGCGCGCGCCAGATCAATCCTGCGCGTGTGCCCGTCCTCAATGACCGACCAGGCGGCATCCACCTTCTGTGGGATGTGGAGTTCCTGCGCGAAGACATTGACCGTGCCGAGCGGCAACACGCCGAGCGCCACGTCGGACGCGCCGATGCCGTTGACCACTTCGTTGATGGTGCCGTCGCCGCCCGCGGCCACGATGACCGTGTAGCCCTGTGCCACGGCGCGGGCAGCCAGCCGCTTCGCGTCGCCCGAGCCTTGCGTCGGCGCCAGCGTGACGGAAGGACCGGCCTTCGTCTCCAGAAACCGGCGGACCCGGCGGGATTTCTCGCCTCGGGCAGCCGGGTTGAAGATGACGAAGAGCTTGTCCATTGTTGAAAAGCGCGTCTATTGTAGGCGAGAATCCGAGGCAAGCCAAATACGAACTCGCGGAGGCATGCAGTGAAGGCAATCAAAGTTGTCGTGATCATCCTCGCCGCCCTTGTCGCACTGGCGATCGTGCTGGTGGGCGCGGGAGTCTTTCTCACGAACCGTTACCTGCAATCGCCGGCGTTCAAGGACCAGGTGCTGAAGACCGCGCACGAAGAATTGGGCGCGGATGTACACATCAATGAGCTTCACGCGTCGCTGTTTAGCGGGGTGGCGCTGCGCGGCGTGATCATCGGAAACCCGCCCGGGTTTTCAGGGAATCTGGTCACGGCCGAGGCATTTGTGTTGCGGTACCGGCTGTGGCCGCTGTTGAGCCGACGGGTGGAAATTGAACAGCTCTCGCTCGACAAGCCGGTCATTACGCTGGCCCGAAACGCCAAGGGCGAATGGAACTACGAGAACATTGGCGCGGGCGGGAGTAAGGCCACCACGACGACGCAACCGGCGAAGTCGACAGCGACTACGGCGAAATCCGGGGCGGTGGCCCCAGTCGATATCATCCTGTCCAAACTGGCGATCACACAGGGAGCCGTGTCGCTGGTCAGTGAAAAGGACAAGCCGATTGTGAAGCTGGAGGGTATTGATTTCTCCAGTTCCGTAAGTCTTATGGGTAACAAGCTTGCCGGCGCGGGCAAGGCGGGCATCAGCAAGATCAATGTTTCCGATGCGCTATTCGTCGAAAATGTTGCCACGCCCGTGACACTTGGTTCGGACCAGGTAAAACTGGTTTCCCTGAGCGGCAAGGTCGCAGACGGGAAGATTTCGGGCGACGTGACCGCGGATATTGGCGGCAGTCTCAGGTATGTCGTCAACTTGCAGGTGAAGGACAGCGATATCGCGAAGTTCTTACAAGAGGCCGGCAAGAAACCGGTCTTGACCGGCAAAGCGAGCGCATCGGTGGCTTTACAGGGCACGGGCGGGGTACCGACGATCATCGGCAACGGGCGCGCGGAAATCGCCAACGGCAAGCTGATGGAGATCCCCTTGCTGAACCTGCTGGCGACCCTGTTGCAGGTGGACGCGCTGCGCGATTTGAATTTCAGCGAGTGTTTGCTGGAATTCTCGATCAGCAACAACGTGATGCAAACGCCGGTCATCCGGCTCACGTCGCCGCAAGTGCAAATTACCGGGAAGGGCTCCGTGTCTCTCGACAACTACACGTTGAACCATAACATGACGATCGTCTTCGCCAAGGGAGCCCTCGACCGGGCGCCGGATCCCATCCGCGGTCTGTTCACCGAACAGCAGGACGGCTCGCTGACGTTGGACTTCAAGGTCACCGGCCCGTACGATTCGCCGAAAACCGACCTGACGAAACGCATCGCTCAGGGCGTCGGGCAGCAACTGCTCGAAAAGGGCCTGCGAAGACTGCTGAAGTAACCATGCGCATCATTGCCGGCCTGGCCAAAGGAATGACGCTTGCCGTGCCGCGCACGGGTG
>JBGPVO010000283.1:0-3135 GCA_041491705.1 Verrucomicrobiia bacterium | reverse complement strand
GCCAAGATGACGGCGTTCCGCAGCTTTTTCAGCTCGCGGACGCGTTCCTGAAGTTCGGTCGTATCAACCGTGGTAATCATCGGTGCCATCGCCTGATTCAAGGTTAACGGAATCGCCCGCATTGTCAACGCAGCCTTGCCGGTTCGATTCCTGCGTCGTCAGGACTTGCTGATTCACATGATTTCGACGATAGTAGGCGCGGCAATGGCGGTGGCGTATCGATGCATGACAAGGAGAACATTTGAACATGCCCGCGTGATGCGGGTCAAAGAGTGCACATTTATGGACAAACTAAGTTTGCGTAGCGGTTCCCCGGCGGCCCGATGGTTCACCATCGGGCTTTCTCTATTCCTGACGGCCTCGTGCTCCCTGTGTTTGGCAGAGGCCACGACAGTGCCGGCGTCCAACGGCGACCTGGAACTTGCCCGGCGCCTGGAAGGCGCGTTCGAAAACGTGGCCGATAAGACCAGTCCGTCGGTTGTCGTCATCACCACCAAACGCAAGATTGCCGCAGTTTCAGACTCCCAGGACGGCGACGGTGAAGACAATGGCCAGCAGTTCGAGGGCACGCCGTTCGAGTTCTTCTTCAAGCACCTGCCGCCGCAACACCCGCGCGATGTCGAAAGCCAGGGCTCGGGCATTATTTTGCGTAAGGACGGTTACATTCTCACCAACCAGCACGTCATCGACGAAGCCGGCACGATCACCGTGCTGCTCAAAGACGGGACGAAACTCGAAAACGCGAAAGTGATCGGCGTCGATGACCGCATCGACGTGGCCGTGATCAAGGTGGACGCGAAAGACCTGCCGGCGGCCAAACTTGGCAACAGCGACGAGGTGAGAGTTGGCCAATGGGCGATCGCCATCGGCGCGCCGTATGAACTCGACTACAGCTTCACCGTTGGATTCGTCAGCGCCAAAGGTCGCTCGGGCGTGGTCAGCCGCGGCAGCAATGCGTATGAAGATTACATCCAGACCGACGCGGCGATCAACCCCGGCAACTCGGGCGGCCCGCTGTGCGACATCGAAGGCCGCGTCATTGGCGTCAACACGCTCATCCGCGGCCTCAACCGCGGCATTGGCTTCGCCATCCCGATCAATCTGGCGATGGATTCCGCCGAGAAAATCATCAAGGACGGCAAAGTCACGCGCCCGTGGATCGGCATTGGCATCAAGGAACTTTCCGATGACAAGGACCTAGCGGAACTGGCCAAAGACGTGAAGAGCGGCGTCGTCGTAACGGAGATTCATAGTGACACGCCGGCAGCCAAGAGCGACCTCGAGCCTGCCGACATTATTGTGGCCGTGGACGGCGTGGCGGTGAAGACGCCGCGGGAACTGCAACAGCAGATCCTCCGCAAGAAAATCGGCCAAAAGGTCATCCTCGACGTCGTGCGCGGCGCCAAGAACATTCAGGTCGCCTTGCAAACGGGTGAAATGCCCGACCAACTTCAGTTGGCCGCGCACGAGCATCGCGTCAAACCGAAGGCCGAGAGCGCGTTTGGCCTCACGGTGCAAACCCTGACGAAAGAACTCGCCGAGCGGTTGAAGCTTGAGGTTACCGAAGGCGTTGTGGTGACCGATGTCGCCGAGGACAGCGTCGCGCAGCAGAAAGGCCTGCAACGCGGCGACGTGATTACCGCGATCGACCGCGCGCCCGCTCGTTCGGTGGAAGATTTCAAGGCCGCCATCGCCAAGGCCGACCAGGACAAGAGCGTGCTGTTGTACGTACAGCGGGGCCGCGCCTCTACTTTCGTTGTCCTGAAGGACTCCAAATAACTTTTGCTGTTCTCCAGACACGAGACCTCCCCCGCCTAGCCACGGGGGAGGTTTTCTTTTTTTGCAGGGCGCGAACGCCCGAAGCGTTTCGCGCCGCTGTTCATTGCCGTGGGCTTGTCAGATGGGGGCGTTCTGTTACACTCGGCGCGCAATGAGAATCGCGAAGGGGGCGTTGCAGCATCGCCTGCGCAAAATCCGCTGCCTGTTGTTGGACGTGGACGGCGTGTTGACCGATGGCAAGCTGCATTTCACCAGTGATGGACAAGAATTCAAGACGTTCGACGTGCAGGACGGCCACGGCATCGCCATGGCGCAGCGCGCGGGATTGACGATCGGGTTTATCTCGGGACGGCCCTCGAAGGCGACGGCGCACCGCGCGGCGGATTTGGGCGTCAAGATCGTGCTGCAGGAGCCAACGAACAAGATGGAGATGGTCGAGCAGGTCAAACGCGAACACGGATTCGCCGACGACGAGATCGCATTCATTGGCGATGAGTTGGTGGACCTGCCCGTGTTGCGGCGCGTCGGGCTGGCCGTGGCCGTGCCAAACGCGGTGGATGAAGTCAGGCGCGTGGTGCATTACGTGACGCGGCGGCGCGGCGGCGACGGCGCCGTCCGCGAAGTCATCGAGATGGTTTTGAAGGCGCGGGGCTTGTGGGAGCAAGCGACCGCCAAGTATGTGGTGTGACAACGTCTCAATCTGGCCCGCGCAATTTGCTGCGTTCCTCGACCGCTTTCGATGAGTGCCCGTGCGGGAGCATGCACGTCTCTTGCCAGTGCCAGTGGTTCTGTTACACTGCACCGCGGAAGTACGAACCAAGGATGAACATCAATCCACACAGAATGACCGTGGCCGCGCTCTAATGCGGGGCGCTGGTGTCCGTTGCGCTGGCCAATGGCGGCGGCACGAACACACCGGCCCGGCCCGCCCCGAGCGGGGCCGGCGCCGCGACGGGTTACATCGAGAAGTTCGAGGTGCCCGAGCGCGACGATAATGGCAACCTGAAATGGAAACTGATCGGCGAGCGCGCCGTGATCCGGCCGGACGGGTTGATGGACGTCCAGAACGCCCGCGCGGAGTTTTACACCAGCAACAAAGTGGACATGGTGTTCAGTTCGCCGACGTGCCTGCTCGACCGCATGAACAATCACGCCACGACCGACGACCGCGTGCGGATCGACCGCGAGAACATGGTGTTGACGGGTATCGGCGGCGAGTGGGATGGCAACACTGCGTCGATGGTGATCCACAGCAACGTCGTGGTGGTCATCACCAACGCCCAACCGATTCTGGGGGAGCAAGCGAAGCCGCAATGAACAAGACAACCCTGATTCTACTGACCATTATCCTGGCGT
>JBGPVO010000282.1:0-3136 GCA_041491705.1 Verrucomicrobiia bacterium | reverse complement strand
TGGCGTTGCCGCTGTTGATGATGGCGTCGTAGGTGGCGATGGCGCCGTTGCCGTTGTTGGGGAAACCGCCGATGGTCGGGCTGTTGGTCCAGCCGCCGTCCACGTTCCAATTGCCCGTCACGCCCTTCCACGTGGACGTGACCACAGCAGCTTGTCCGCTATCGAATGCACAGAGGCCCAGAATAAGCCCTGCGCCCAACAAAATACGCCGTCCCGAGTTCATCGCGCTTCTCCTTTTCCCCTTTCGCGACCCGAAACGGACTGACGCCAACGGGTGTTGCACCCGTTACTTGCCTCGCCTGCGCCGAAGGCAACCACAAACGCCCTCGCAAGGCAAGCTAATAAATAATTGGCCGTGGCGACAGCGGGGTACTGTTTGTCAATTGTCAGTGTGGGCCCAACCCGGGTATATTCTGGTGGTGGTCAGACAGACTTTGTTCCGCCAGTGGTTTCAGTTTCTGGCGTCCCATTGTAGACAGCGCAATAGGACCCGAACGATCACCAGCAGTCATTAAGCGGGCACAGGCCTAGTTGATGTTGGCCAGGCGACTGCCATCCTCGCTTAGGCCGTCCGCTCCGGAACCAACCGCAATTTGTGCACTTCATCAGCCGGATACAAACGAAACGGCGTGGGGAAGCGCGGTGACGTCGGGGCTTTCGTCTTCAACCGGGTCTACTCGACTGGCTCCATGAACAGCCCGACGACGCTCGTAAACCCGTGGATGAATGCGCGATGACCAACCGGACCGATCTCGCCATTGCAGAAAAATCCCGCCACGGGCACCGGCCCAAGGTTCTCCTGCACCACCCTGATGTCGTGGTCCGCCGTGCCGTACATCCGTTCGCCGCGCCCCAGGCAACTGAACAACAGCGCCCCGCGCGGCTGTTTTTGGCCCAGCTCGCTTCGCTCCCGGGCCAGCAGCTGGCGCAGGTCTTCGTCCGCCGTCTGGGCGTCACGCACCTGGAATTGCACGGTCTGTCCCGTGTGCATCAGATCGCCCACCGCCAACGCGCCCGATTGCGGGTCGCTGCCGATGAGGTTGCGAATCAGGAAATCCCCGCGACCGAATTCCTCCTGGTACTCGTTGACGACGCGGCCCAGGAACAGGGCGGAACGCGCCAGGTCGCGATCACGTGACGGCAATTGCGGCAGCATCTCCTGGAGGATCTTCATCGGCGGGCGGCCGGCCAGCTCGAAGACGATGTTCTTGTCCGCCCGCGTTACCGTAAACGGCTCGCCAATGGGGCGGCACCCCTGGGACACCACGGACCGCAGCGCGATCTTGCCGGTCAACCCGACGCCGATCGCACCTTCATCGTAGACCTTGCCGTCCACAAACAACCGATTCTCACCGGGCTGCTGCGCGCCGCTGGCCAAACCGCCGATCATCGGCGACTGCGGATACGCCTCGGCCAGCGCATCGACGAGTTGCATCGCGCGCGTCGTGAACGGATCGACCAGCACGACGAATTGCGGCGTGGCACCGGGTTCCAACTCCAACTGGAAGTGCCAGAAGGCCGGCCCCGACGACTCCTCCAGGTTTTTTTCGGTGAGATGGAACGGGACGATCTGGACGTCGGGCAACTCGCCCACCAGCAGGGAGAGCGCTGGCTTCTTCTCCAACTCCTGGTCGGCGCCAATGATCCCCGCCCCAGTGCAGCCGATCAGATGTTGCGCGCCGACGGCCTGCTGCGTCGCGCTGATGATCTCCTCCACGCGCGGCACGTACCTCGGGTGTACAAACAACACCCCGAGCTGGGTCTTGACCGGACCGAGCTCGGCGGCGACCTGGCGGCCCAGGTCCTCCACGGCTTCCGTCCAATCCGTCTTGGTTGTCAGCGCTGACGCGAAACGCATATCTTAGTCTGTCCCAAAAGAGGCGCTTTTTCAACAAGCCTGCGCCAGATACAGCAAGAACCCTGCCGCTCCTCAGTACGAGGGTGGTGGCGGCGGCGGACGTGTGGAGCGATACATCGTCGGCGTGCCGATCATAAAATCGATGGCTTTTTCGCTCACGCCTGCGTCTTTCAGGTCGAGGATCTCAGCCGCGCTCAGGTGATAAACCGTATGCGAATTGCGGATCTGGCTGAGAATGACCTCGTCACTGACGCCTGCCTTCGCCAGCATCTTGATGTCTGCCAGACCCATCGGCTGACTCGGATACTGGACACGGCGAGGTGGGGGCGGAGGCCGCCGGTCCGGGGTTTCGCAACTGACCACTATTGCAGTCAACGCCGCCAAGCTTACCAATGCGATTCGTCCCTTCATGTCGCGCTCCTTCGTACGCCTTTGGCCACTGCCGTATACCAGACTGGTGCAGGCGTGATCCTACTCACACTCTAATCCCTTCATGAGAAAACAGCAAATGGGCGCCGCAGAAAAACTCTGTAAGAACCAGTTGAACTCCAGTTATAACCTTGGTACTGTGTGCGTGTACGGTGAAACGGTAAATTAGTAGGCAAGCAATAACCAACACGGGAGGATTATGTCCAGCATGAACCAGGTCGTTCATCATTTGCACGCCCAACGCAGGCGGGCCGCGCAGGAACTCGAAAAGCTCGATCTCGCCATCAGAGCGCTGACTTCTCTTGACGGGACAGCGGGAACATTGAGAATGACGATCCGCCGCAAACCCAAGTTCTCAGCGGCCGCACGCGGCAGGATCGCAGCCGCGCAACGGGCTCGTTGGGCGAAGATCAAGGCCGCGCAGAAGAAGTAAGCTGATCAGGACCGCGGGCGTATTTCAGCAGCACCCCATCTGTTCATGACAGGTGGGGTGCGTCTTTTGGGGGAGATCGGCGGGTAGAATCGCGGCGTCGGACTCGTATCCACGAAGACGCACTCCGCAATGTCTTCCGATATCAAGTGGGAGATTCAGTGGTTGGTGGAGAGGAGTGGATTCGAACCACTGAAGGCGATAGCCAGCAGATTTACAGCCCGGCCAAACACGTTCTCCGTCGTTTGAGTTTGTGCGGTCTTGTTCACGCACACCGTTGGAACTCTCACACTTGCGCCGCGCCCCGCACAACGTCGCACAACGTCGAATGAGCCTTAACGCGGTCGGACACTGGTATCACTTTCGGTATCACGGCGCGACTGCCGACGGTGTCCTAAACTGACAGTCCTGACATACCC
>JBGPVO010000281.1:0-3138 GCA_041491705.1 Verrucomicrobiia bacterium | reverse complement strand
GTCCGTCCCTTCGCTTGCAGCGCGCCGTTATGCGCCGCCGTGTCGATCCCGCGCGCCAGCCCGCTGACCACCGTCACGCCCACGCGCGCCAACTGAAACGCCAGCTTGCGCGCCATCTCCTGCCCGTACAGCGTCGTGCGCCGCGAGCCGACAATGGCCATCGCCAGCCCATCCCGCTCCGAAAGTGTCCCCCTCACATACAACACGACCGGTGGGTCGTAAATCTCCCGCAGGTTCTTCGGGTACTCCACATCGTCCCGCGTAACGACGCGCACACCCGCCTTCTCAATCCGCTGCAACTCGGCGTCAATGTCGAGTCGCTCATGCCAACTGGTGACGCTCCGAGCCACCTCTTCCCCCACACCCTCGACCTGCATCAACTCGCCCTTCGACGCGGCGAGAATCCCCTGCGGCTCGTGGAAACGGTCCAGCAGCGCGCGGACACGTATCGGCCCGATGCCGTCAATCATGTTGAGTGCAATGTATGCTTCGCGCGAAGTCATGCGCGCCTCCGCCCCTGATGAGATTGCGGCCCGCTTATGACGCGACCTTCTTGGAGCGCCGTTTCCAGCCGAATTCCATCTGCGGCTCCTTCAGCAGCCCGTAGTTCTTCAGCAACCGCAACGTCTGCAGCAAGTCCGATTTCTGGTAGTTACGGTTTATCGCCACGCTGGCGATCAGTTCCTGTAGAATCGAGCGGAACGAAATCACGCCATCGACCCCTTTGGACCGCAACACCTCGATGCTCCGCTGCCGCGTCTTCACGTCCCGCGGCAGTCCGGGCACCACCAGGATTTTCACCAAGCCTTCGCTCCCCACCAATCGTTGTGCCTCCTCAACAGCCCGCTTCTCCACAAATCGAAAAATCTTCGGCTGATGCGCCAGTACACCGGGCGCGAAGATCTCCGTGTGCCACCCCTTCACCGCGACGATCGCCCGTGACACCTGCGACAACATCTTCGACGTGATTTCAAATTCCGTCGGCGTTGCGCCCACGGGTGCGCCGGGATTCAACACGATCAAATCCACTTCCTCGTCACCGGTCTTCTGTCGCGCCTGCACGATGTATTTGCGCCGTTGGCACACCAGAAAACCGTGCAACTCGAAATACTCGCGTACGATGCCCTCGTCAACGGCAGACATTCACAACCTCCACAAAGTCGGCGTCGGTAACGGCGTCTGAAACCACCGCTTCGCCGAGCCGTTTCAGCAGCACAAACCGCAGTTTGCCGTTGCGCGCCTTTTTGTCGAGACGCGCGGCCTCCAGCAACTGTTCCAGCTTGAAGTTCTCGCCCAGCCGCGTCGGCAACCCACAAGCGGCAATCAGGTCGCACAACCGTTTCGCCTCCGGCTCGCTCAACCCGGCGCGCTTCACTGATAACCGCGCCGCGCAGCACATACCCATCGCGATCGCCTCTCCGTGCAACAGGCCGATGTATTCCGAGAGCGCCTCCATCGCGTGGCCAAGTGTGTGCCCGAGGTTCAGGATCGCGCGCAGCCCCGACTCGCGCTCGTCCACGCTGACGACCTCGGCCTTGATCTCGCAGCAACGCCGCACCACGTGCGCCACCGCGTCCGGATCGAGCGCCAGCACCCGTTTGTACTCCCGCTCCAACCACTCGAAGAAACGCGCGTCACGAATCGCTCCGTGTTTGATCACTTCCGCGAAACCATTGCGCAGTTCGCGCTCGGGCAGCGTGCCGAGCGTATCGGTATCCGCGAGCACCAGCCGCGGTTGGTAGAACGCGCCGACCAGATTCTTGCCCTGCGGCAGGTTGACGCCTGTCTTGCCGCCCACCGAACTATCAACCTGCGCCAGCAAGCTGGTCGGGATTTGCACCAGCGCGATGCCCCGCAGATAGCTCGCCGCCACAAAACCCGCCAGGTCTCCGACCACGCCGCCGCCCAGCGCGATCAGGAACGAATGACGGTCCAGCCCAAGCCCGGGCAGCTTCTCGAAAAGTCGGTTGGCTTGCCGCAGGGACTTCGATGCTTCTCCCGCCGGCACGCTCAACACCTCGGCGGTCATCCCGCCCTTGCCCAGCGCATCGCACAGCACTCCCGCGTAGCGCGACTCCACCTGCGTGTCTGTAATGATCACGCCGCGCTTGCCCAACTGGAGCGCATGCAGATGCTCCGCAGCGTGTGACAGCAATCCTTTGCCAATCAGGATGTCGTAGCTGCGCTCACCCAACTCAACGCGCACCCGATGGGGTGTCCCTGTCGTTCTGGAATCCATGAAATTGCAGAGGATTACAACCCGCCGCGCAGAGGCTTGTCAACCTTGAATCCTTGCTGCCTTGAGGCACACGATACGCCGCGTGCTCTCCGTCACCTTGAACGGTTCCGCAATCCGGTGCCCAACGACCCACGCGATGCGTCCGTCTCCCGCGCACAAGAGCGGCACGCGACCCCGCTGCCGCCGCGGCACCTTCTCGTCCACGAAGAAGTCCTGCAGTTTCTTCGTCTCACTCATCCCGAGTGGCTGAAACCGGTCGCCGTTCTCCCAGGTGCGGACGAACAAGCGTTCGCCAAGCGCTTCGGCGTCCAGCCGTTCGCCCTCCTCGCCTACGACGAACCTCACTCCCAATTCACCGATGACCGTTTCTCCCGCAGGGCTTAGCGCCCACCGGCCGTGGAGAGGCTCAAGCTCTCGTCGCTGCGCCTTCTGCAGCCACTCATATTCGCGATACGCGACCAGACCATCCGGCAGGTCGATCTCGGCGCTCGGTGACTCGCCCAGCGCCGCGTGTCGCACCGCTTCAATTTGGTCAAACGTAAAACTCGGTCCGCCCTCAGTGTCGCCCCCAAGCCAGAAACGCAGCACCCGACGCTGAATCGCCGTCGCGCAATTCGCCAGCGCCTTTACGTTCACCGCATCGTTCTGGCATACCGACATGTAAAATCGCTGCGCGATGTGGTGTAGCAGATAGAAGTCCTCGTCGCGCAGGATTTCGGCCGTGTTGAGCAGGACGTCGCGGATCGCCGGGTTGTACTCGCGCTCCAGCAATGGGAGCAACTCGTGTCGGATACGGTTGCGGGTAAACCGCGTGTCGGCGTTGGACGCGTCCTCGCGGTAAGCGAGTTTCTCCGCAGTGAGATACTCTAGAACTTCGGCGCGCCGCACTCTCAGCAGGG
>JBGPVO010000280.1:0-3141 GCA_041491705.1 Verrucomicrobiia bacterium | reverse complement strand
TGACGACTTTCGCGATGGCGGCAAAGTACCAGCGCGGCGACAACGAGAACTGCGATCGTGATCAGCACCGACAGGGAACGCGGCCTTGAATCTCCCAGATAGGCGCCACTGAGCAGCGACAGGAAGCCCGGGATTTGGCGCAGCTCCAGCGGCGGAGACCACGAACTTCCCACGGCGATACTTGTCTGCGTCACAAAACCGGGTAGCCACGGCGCAAAGAGAAGAACCACGGCGCATTGCGCCAGCAACCAGTGACGCAACTTCCGGCGATCCCTCCAATAGTAGATGGCCACGAAGATGTTCTGCCCGATGACAACAAATACGGAAACGTACTGCGCGTACAAACTCAGCGCCGTGCAAATGGCGTAGCCCGCCCAGAATGCGCCTCGCCCCCGTCGCAACGCCAGCGCCATGAACAGGAACGACAGGCTGACCAACGCGGTCTGCAGCGCGTACATCCTGATTTCTTGCGAGTACCAGACATGCAGCGGGCATACACTCAGAAGTGCCGCGCTCAACAAACCCGCGCCACGTCCCGCGAGTACGCACCCCAGCGAATACACCACCGCCACCGTTGCGACCCCTGCGAACACCGATAGCAATCGCGCCCCCAATTCCCCGCCCGCCACGTGCTGCCAGTAGTGCAGCACCAAATAGTAGAAGGGGCTGTGTGTATCGTCGAGAACCGCATTGATGATGCGGCCAGGGCTTGCCCTGGCGATCAATAGCGAATTGGCTTCATCGAACCAGAGTACGCGTTGTTGGAGATGAAACAGCCGAAGTCCAAGCGCGGCCAACAGCACACCACTGAGCAGCAGCACAAATGATCGCTTGGAGTCGATCTTCAAGATTGCCAGAGCTTCCCTCCTTGGTTCACAGCGCAGACTTCATTACGGGATTGCACACCATTGCCGCACGACGAACAACCACAATACTACCGCGAGAATCAACACCGCCACCACCCACCAGAACCACTGCTTCCTTGTTCGTCGCGGACCTCGCCACTCGACCTCGCGCCGCTTCCAGTCCTCGTAGTCAAACTCATCCGGATCTTCGATGTCGGTCCCATCGTAGATCGTATTGGCAGACCACCCGGTCTTTTCGTCCGCGCCGCATTCGGGACACGCCTTCGCTTTGGCGGGGACCTCCGCACCACAAACGGGACAAATGAATCCATCATCTGGCATGGCGTAACAACTCGTCGACGCGCGTTTTCACAGTTTGGTCCATCTTGATGTTGGGCGGCCACGGGCGCGCGTTCGCCTCGCCGTTGATCTTGTGCGTGGCGTCGATGCCGATCTTGCTGCCAAGACCGATGACGGGCGTGGCGTGGTCGAGCACGTCGGCGGGACCTTTCGTAAAAATCGTGTCACGCTCGGGATCGATGTTCGCGCACAGACGGAACAGCACCTCGCTGGTGTTGTGAACGTTCACGTCTTCGTCCACCACCACGATAATCTTGGTGAACATCATCAGTCCCATGCCCCACAACCCGTGCATCACCTTCATCGCGTGATAGGGAAACTGTTTCTTGATCGAGACCACCACCAGATTGTGGAACACGCCTTCCGCCGGCAGCGCCATGTCCACGATCTCCGGGAAGTTCATCTTGAACACGGGCAGAAAGATGCGCACGCTGGCCGTGCCCATGTAGAAATCCTCCATCGGCGGCACGCCGACGATTGTGCTCGGATAGATCGCGTCGCGCCGATGCGTGATCCGCTCGATGTGAAACTTCGGATACGGCTCGGGCGGCGTGTAGTAGCCCGTGTGATCGCCGAACGGGCCTTCGAGATCGAGTCTCTCCTCCGGCTCCACGTAGCCTTCGAGCACAAAATCGCAGTCGGCGGGTACTTCGAGATCATTCGTGTCGCACTTCACCAACTCAACCGATTTCTTGCGCAGGAATCCCGCGAACATCATTTCGTCAATGCCGTCCGGTAACGGGGCGGTCGCCGCAAACCCGTACACCGGATCACCGCCGAGCGCGACCACGACCGGCATCCGCCGTTTCAACTCCATGTACCGCCGCCAGTGGCGTGCGCCGGTCTTGTGTAGTTGCCAGTGCATGAACGTCGTGCGTCCGTCGATCACCTGCATGCGATAGCAACCCACGTTGCGCGTGCCCGTGTCGGGATCGCGCGTGATGACCAGCGGCAAACAAATGAACCGCCCCGCGTCCTGCGGCCAGCATTTCTGGATGGGAATCGCGCTAAGATCAATTTCGCCACGCTCCGACGCTCCGACGCTGCGACGCTCCACGCGTTTTGGCTTTGCGTGGCGCAATTCGAACGCCGTCCCGAGCAGCGCGATGGCTTCCCGGAACGAGGTCGGCGGCTTCGCCTTGAGCAAGCCTCCCAGCTCGCGCGCAATGTCCTCAACGTCGTCCACCCCCAACGCCATCGCCATCCGTTTTGTCGAGCCGTACGCGTTGATCAACATCGGGAACTGCGCGCCCTTGCACTTCTCGAACAGCAGCGCCTTCCCGCCGTTGGGAGATTTCATCTCGCGGTCGGCAATCTCGGTGATTTCCAAAACGGGATCGACTTCCACCGAAATCCGCTTCAGTTCCCCCGCCGCCTCCAGCTTCCGCACGAAATCGCGCAAAGAATTGTAGGCCATGCCGCAACCAATAACATACCCGCCAGCTAGTGGCTAGCGTACTTCGTATGGTCAGCAATGCCTGCAGCACGAAACGCCTGCTGGCGCTCGGCGCATTTGTTGCAGCGGCCACAGTGGAGACCGCGACGCGGGGAGATACAAGAAAAGCTCAGGTGGAGCGGCAGGCCGAGATGATGCCCGCGGCGGACGACCTCTTCCTTGGTGAGCGCGCGAAACGGAGTGATGATCTTGACGCGGAAGCCGAGGGCCACGCTGGCGACGGTGGCGAAGTCGCGGAAGAATTTCGGCGTGGCATCGGGGAACGGGTTGTGGCTGAGCGAGCCGATGGCAATCGTGTCGATCTTATTGAGTGCACAGAACACTGCGGCCTTGGAAAGCAGCATCAAGTTGCGTCCGGGCAGATAGACTGCTTCATCGGGCGTGGCGGCGCCAGGAACGTTGCGACCCGTGGTGCTCCAATGCGCGCCATAGAGATCATCTGCGGGCAAATGGAGGATGGCCAATGGTTCATGTCGAATG
>JBGPVO010000279.1:0-3142 GCA_041491705.1 Verrucomicrobiia bacterium | reverse complement strand
TCATCCGGAATCGTGTGCGTCTGCAGTTCCATCTCCATCTGCAGTCGGTGCTCGACGTTGCGCAGGAACCGGTACGCCTCGGCCAGCTTCGTCGCCTCGCCTTCGGTAAGCGTCTTCGTCTTCACCAGCGCCGTGAGCGAACGCAGCGTGCTCCGATCGCGCAATTGCGCCAGACGCGCCCCGCGCAAGACCTGAAAGGATTGCACGATGAACTCGATCTCGCGAATGCCGCCGATACCGAGCTTCACGTGCCGCGTGAGACTGCCTTCCCGCACGACCTCCTCCTCGATGCGCTTCTTGAGCACGGCCATTTGCTGGATCACGTTTTCGCCCGCGTGCCGCGCGTACACGAACGGCTGCACCATCTCAATGAACTCCGCGCCCAGTTTCCCATCGCCCGCCACGGGCCGCGCCTTGACCAGCGCCATCCGCTCCCACGTCTCGCCGAACTCTGCGTAGTAGTTCTCGCAACTGTCGAGTGAGCGGACGAGCGGGCCGGATTTGCCCTCGGGCCGCAGCCGTAAGTCGATGCGGAAGATGTTGCCTTCGGCACTCGACGCGCCAACCGCGCGAATGATTTCCTCGGCAAGCTTCGTAAAGAACACGTGGTTTGTCAGCGCCGGCGTGAGATTGCCCTCCTCGCCATACACAAAGATCACATCGACGTCGCTGGAGTAATTGAGTTCCTGCCCGCCCAGTTTCCCCATGCCGATGACCGCGAACCGGCCTGATGCGGCGGCCGTGCCCCCGGTCAACTTGTGTTGCGCGCACAGCGACTCCCGCGCGATCTCCAACACCGCTTGCAGGCATACGTCCGCCAGGTTCGACAACTCCAGCGTCGTTTCCTCAACCGTCGCCCGTCCGATCAGGTCGCGCGCGCCGATGCGCAGCGTTTCGCGGCGGCGAAAACGGCGAATCGCGTCGTACTTGTGCGCGGGCACGCGCATCGGCAACAGCAACCGCGTCAACTCGGCCACGAGCCACGTCTTCTCGCGCGGCTTTTCCAGCGTTCTCGGCGCGATCAGGAAATGGAAATGCTCGGCGTTGCGCGTCAGCGTGTCGGCCAATGCCTGGGAATGCGCGAAGACTTTGATCAACAGATCGAGTCGGTCCGGTGACTCGTGCAGGTAATGGTAAAAAATGTTCGGGTTCGGCAACGCCGCGACGAGCCGCTCGAAACTCACCAGTGCGCGATCGGGGTCGGCAGACTTTTCGCAGGCGCGAATCAGATGTCCGAAAACCTTCGCGAGGTTGCGCCGCTGCAACTCGTCCTCGTACAAGCGCCCGATGGCAGCCAGTACGCGGGGAGAGTCATGAAATCCGTGTTCGCGCAGCAACTTCTGCGCGGCCTGCTTCGATGACGGGCGTTTCCCAATCAGCCTGCGCAGAAGTAATGTCTTCGACGGAGAACATCGCCGCGAAGCTGCGGTTCCTACAGAGGTTTTCTTCTGGCGCGCGCGCGACATGCGGGTTCACCGCTGCCGCTTCTGCATCAAATCCTTCGCGGATTCAAGAATCTTCCGCTCGTGGCGCGTCAGGCTTTGCATCCCCTCGCGGGCAATCTTGTCCAGGATCGGGTCGATCTCCTCGCGCACAAACTCCTCGGATGACATGCTGTGCGGGGTTGGACGCGGGCGCGGTTTCAAGCGGGCGGTGATGCCCTGGAGCCACAGTAGCCACCGTGGCGTCGCTCCATAGCCGAGCTGCTTGATGTACAGATAGCCGAATGCCGCGCCGCCGAGATGTGCGAGGTGGGCGACGCGTGTGACCTCGCCCTGCAAGAGCGGCACCACATCGAATGCAACGGCGATCAGTGCCAGGTACTTCGCCGGCATGGTGAGGGGCAAAATAAAGAACAGCAGCAACGTCACTTCGCGGTTCGGGAACAGCGTCGCGAACGCAATCACGCATCCCAGCACCGCGGCCGAGGCGCCAATCACAGGGATGGGAGATTGGTAATTGAAAGCGAACCACAGTGCCGCCCCGACAATTCCCGACATGAAATAGAGCCGCGTGAAATATTTCGGGCCGATGAAATATTCGACCTCGCGCCCGAAGAACCACAAGACCAGCAGATTCACCAGGATGTGGAACAGGTTGTGGGTATCATGAAGGAACATATACGTCACCGGCTGCCACACGAAACCGCGCCGCAGTCCGTCGGCGCTGAGTGCAAGGAACCGCTCGAAATACGGGAAGCCGACCGCGGTGCAAACGAGCTGGACGAAAAAGACAATGACGTTGATGGCGATGATCAACTGCACGACCGACCCGAACCGGGCCACCAAATCCCGAAACGAGCCCGAAAACCGTTGAAACGGTCCGCGCACCTTCGGTTGTTCCCACGAACCCAGCATGTTACCAGAAGAATAGATCACTTTTCCCGCGCCCGCAAATTGAAATAGGAAACCGGCGAGATCAATCGCTCAAGGGAAGACCCTCTGGATGGTGGTGAGCCGGCTGGGATTCGAACCCAGGACCCACGGCTTAAAAGGCCGTTGCTCTACCAGCTGAGCTACCGGCTCGCCGTTGCGCGGGTTCCGCGCGGGGTACGGGAGCGGCGCGAATGTGACACAGCGGTTCTTGAGTGTCAAAAGCAATCCTCCCGCGACTCCGCCCGTCTCAGCGCGGCCTATCGGTCAGGTGTGGGTTGTAGGTGGGGAGGCTGTGCGGTGTGGTCCCGCCCATCAGTTCGTCGAAATCAGAATCGCCGCGCAAGGTGGTGAGGTCGGGGTCCTGCGCGGCAGTTTGCCGATACGTTTGCGTGCGGTCGGCGTCGAAGCAATTCTTGAGGTTCTGCACCGCCATCACGGGCTGTCCCAGCAATGCGTAGACACGGGCGAGGTTGTAGAGTGTCCCGGGGTCGTCGGGCCGCAAGGCAAGGCTGGTGCTGAGCTTTTCCACGGCGTCGCGCAAATCGTTGCGCAGGCGGCTGGCCTTGCCAAGATCGATCAGGGCGCTGCCCCACATCGCGTACGTGCCAGCCGCGCCGGGATGCACCTTGGCCGCGCGCTCGAATTTTCCCAGCGCCTCGCGCAAGAGCGACTGTTTTGCCTGGCGGTCGGTCGAGACGCGCGCCGCCTGAACGAGCGCACTGGCCCAGTTGGCGTACACGGGACCAATCTCGCTGCTGAACCGCGCG
>JBGPVO010000278.1:0-3144 GCA_041491705.1 Verrucomicrobiia bacterium | reverse complement strand
CTTTGCGAGGCGATGCCAACATAGAACGTCGTGCCCGGTTGTGAACCTAGATAGGGAATGTTGTTGGTCACCCAGTCAGTTAGGCCGGCCGCGTCCCCGTCGACGCCATGGTCTTCCAGTTCGTTAAAAAGAAGCACATCGGGCCGGTTGTAGTTCACGATGCGGGCAATCGCTTTGGCCTGGGCGGTGTTATTGCTGAGGATGTTGCCGATGTGGCCCTCGACATTCCATTGCATCACCGTGATCAACTGGCCCCCGGATAGCGTGGCGCTGGCCAGATTGCTGGGGGATGAATCGCCCAGCGCGTTGTACGCCCGCACGCGATACCAGTATGTGGCGTTCGATGTCAGTCCCGTATCGCTGCAGGCCGTGATGTTGGCTCCCACGGTTGCAATTTGCGTCCAGGTTCCCGGACTGCCGCCGGTATCAGGCGACCGTTCAATTTTGAACCCGTCCTCGTTATTTGAATTGTCCGTCCAGGATAGGTTGATCTGGCTGGGGGAGGCGGTGGTTGCCACAAGATTGCTGGGAGAATTCGGTGCGGTCTGCGCGTCCACTGCGGATGGCAGACACGCTGCCGTTAGCGCCAACGGGAGAACGAACACGCACAACGAAAGCTTGCGGCGCAGGTCTCTCTTGCAGTTTGCTGACTTGCCAGCCACAATTGTCGGAGAGGGACCACCCCAGCCCGTTACACACCGCGACACAGCCCTTGAAACAAACACTTTGATTACACCTCTCCGTGCGCGGAGTAAAGCAGGGACAGGGGGACAATGTCAAGCTGTCGTACGGTGCCGGCGCGCTTACTGCCTCGTCCGCAAGTGATGCTGATGCTCCTGCTGTGCCGCTTGCTTCCATCGGGGCCGCAAGAATTCGTTTCACAAGCGGGTGGGTTGCGATAAGATGGGGAAAGACGCCACGGGAGGCGTGGCACGCCCCGTAGAACGGGGTACACTTGTATGTTTACCGCGCGCACATTGCTCGAAGGCAAATGGCCGATCCTGGTTCTGGCGGCGTTGAGCGCCGCCACGATCATTGGGTGCCCGGTCAGGTGGGCGCCGATCCTGCCGCTGGCGCTACTGGCGTTTACCGTTTCGTTTTTCCGTGACCCCGAAGCAAGCGTGCCGCACGAGAGGCAGCTCATTGTTGCGCCCGCGACAGGTAAGATTGTTGAAATCAAATCCGTCAGGGAGCCGTATTTTCTGAACAGCGAGGCGACAATGGTGGCGATCTTCCTGTCGGTGTTTGATGTGCACGTGCAGCGGGCGCCGATTGACGGTGAGGTCAAGTTCGTGCAATACAACGAAGGCAGGTTCCTCGACGCGCGCGACGCGAACGCATCGCTCGAAAACGAGAACCGCGTGGTCGGCATCGAGTCGGCGGACGGCTTTCGCGTGACGGTGCGGCAGATCGCGGGGTTCATTGCGCGGCGGATCGTTGGTTGGGCCGACAAGGGCGCAGTGCTCGCGAAGGGCGAGCGATTGGGGATGATCCGGTTTGGCTCGCGGGTGGAATTGTTCCTGCCGCCGGGCACGGAGATTGCCGCCAAGGTTGGCGACTACGCGAAAGGTGGTGAGACAATCATTGCCAGACGAACATGACATTCGGCCGCGCACACAGGCCCGCGAGCAAAGCACGGACGTTTCGCCGCTCAACGAAGAGCGCGTGCGAATCTATTTTCTACCGAACCTGCTGACGGCGGGCAACCTGGCGTGCGGCTTCTTCGCCCTGACCTGGATCTTCAAGTATGAGGAAATCGAGGGCTTCGAGCCGATCAAGACCGCGATCAAGCTGATTCTGGCGGCGTTTGCGTTCGACCTGTTTGACGGACGACTGGCGCGGCTGGCGCACAAGGAATCGCGGTTCGGCCGTGAGTTCGATTCGCTGGCCGACATCGTGAGCTTTGGGGTGGCCCCGGCCTTTCTGATTTACCGGATCGTGCTGCAGGAATTTGAGTGGGGCTGGATCATCGCGGCCATTTACCTCGTGTGTGGCGGGATTCGCTTGGCGCGGTTCAATGTCTTGAGCACGCGACCCGGAAGTTCGGACGGACGCGAATTCATCGGCTTTCCGATTCCGTCGGCGGCGGCGCTGGTGGTGAGCGTGACGATGCTCATCATGTGGATGGTCGGGCACGACCGGACGATGGGTAACTGGCGGTTTGTGCTGCCCGCGTTGATGCTACTGCTGTCGGGCTTGATGGTCAGTAACGTGCGTTACCCGACGTTCAAGTACATCGACTGGACGTTGTACCGGTCGGTGGCCACGTTTGCGACCGTGGTGATCGTGGGGCTGCTGCTGGCAATGTATTTTCAAATCACGCTGGCCGGACTGTTCGTTGCCTACCTGCTGTACGGTTTGATGCGGCCATGGGTGAGCAAACGCTGGCGACGCGAGATCGAGTCGGACGAAGAAGGCGACGACGATTCGGTGGAGGGCTAGGCAACGACGCAGTGGAAAATCTCCTTCGACCCCTGATCGCCGGTTTCGTGTGCGGGTTTGTCGTTTCGGTGCCGGTCGGCCCGGTCAATCTCACCGTCATCAATCAGGCGCTACGCAGAGGATTCGGCGTCGCGTTTCTGGTGGGCGTCGGCGCCATGTTCGCCGAGACGCTGTACGCGTCGTTGATGCTGTGGGGACATTCGTCGATCTTCGAAGGGCCGCGGGTATTGGGTATCCCGCGCCGACATGTGGTGCTGGCCGTGCGCATCATCGCGATGATCGTCATTGCGGGGTTGGGTGTGCGCTACCTGCTGTTCCGGGCCGAGAAGCTCGACGCCAGCGAGGCCGCCGCCAAACGGCTCGATGAACGCTGGCATCATCCGCGGTCGCTTTTCCTCGGGTTCGCGCTGACCATTTCGAACTTCATGCTGGTGGTGGTGTGGGCGACGCTGGTCACGTTACTCTTCGCCCATGACTGGGTCGCGCCGACGCGCGCGAGCCGGATCCTGTGCGCCGTGGGGGTGCTCGCCGGCGGCTCGGCATGGTTCTTCCTCGTGGCCTTCTTCGTCTCGCGCGCACACCGCCGCGTGAAGAGCGAAACATTGACCGTGCTGGTGCGCGCTTGCGGGGCGTTGTTCCTGGGGTTTGCGGCGTTGTTGGCGTTCACGGTGATTCACGGCTGACGTTTGGGACCATCGCAAG
>JBGPVO010000277.1:0-3161 GCA_041491705.1 Verrucomicrobiia bacterium | reverse complement strand
TGACGGTGGGACAATCGTATGCTTGCAATGCAGGGGGCAAACCGGTAGATTGCGCGGCCATGGGAATGAGTTCTGCAGCTTCAGGGGAGGAAGCGCGGTTGGCATCGGACGGCAAGAAGCTGCGGGTGATGGTGGTTGATGATCAAGCGGCTGTATGCGAGGTGGTGGCCGATGCCATCAAATACGCGGGCCACGACATCGTCGGCACGGCCAAGGATGGAGTGGAGGCCGTGTCGCTGGCCAAGGATCTGGTGCCAGATCTGGTGGTGATGGACATATCGATGCCACGGATGAACGGCGTTGAGGCGATGAAGGCGATACTGGCGGCGGGATCAGCCAAACGGGTGTTGCTGATGTCCGGCGAGTACCGCTCGTTGGGCGTGACGCGCGAAGAGATGATGCGGGAAGGCGCGGCCGGCTTCATGGAGAAACCGTTTAACGTGTCAGAGTTATTCAGCTTGTTGGATCGCTGGTCGGGCAAGGAGCGCACATGACGGATAGGACATTTCAGTTGGTGGTCAGGTACGGCAGCATCGTACTGGGGATATGTTTGATCCTTAATATCTGGGTTGTGATGCGGAATGTTGAGGTCTACCGGGACGCGGCACGCGCCGAGACACAGACGGAGCAGATGGCATTGCGGGGACAAATCCTCCAGGGCGTCGTGCAAGACTTCGCGGCGCGAGCGAACAGCGATCCGCATATCGCGGAGATTTTTAGGCGAGCGCAAGGGACGGGCGCACCCAGCGCGGCATCCCAGAATCCGAATCAAAATTGACGCCAAGAAAATGAACGCACCAGAAGAAATGCAGAGTCAGCCGACCCGGAATGAACCGGGTGAAGCGCAGTCGGTCGATGAGCCGACGGATGTGGCCAGTGCGCTCGGACAATTGCGCATGCTGGTGTGCGGATTGGGGGCGGGGCTGCTGATCGTGAGCGTGGCGTTGTCGGCATTCGTGTTCAAGCAGAACCGCAACCTCGCAGGGATGATTGCCGCCCGCCAACGTCAGCTTTCCCAACTGCAGCAAAACGAGCGTGTGTTGGACTTTACGGTGAACGAGTTGGTGAAATACAGCACGGGGAAACCCGAGTTGACCGCGCTATTGGCGAAGCATGGCATCCAGATGACACCGGCGGCAGACGGCGGTCAGCCGGCACCACAGCCCTAGCTCGACTTGAGCGCCGGAACGCTCAGCGGCGCCATGACCTCCGGCAACGCGGCCAGGGCGGCTTCGGCGGCGACCGTTTCCGCCTGCTTCTTGCTCGCACCGTTCCCGCGACCGATCTCGCGCCCTTCCCATTCGACCACGGCCTCGAAGTACTTGCTGTGGTCAGGCCCCGACTCGTGGACGACGCGGTAAACAGGGCCGTTGGGCGAGTGGGCCTGGAGCAACTCCTGCAGCCGGCCTTTGGGATTTTGTCGCGGAGTGGTTTGCTTGATGTTCGAAAACTCGTCGGCGAATTGCGCGAGGATGAATTTGCGCACGGCCCGCACGCCGCCGTCGAGATAAATCGCCCCGAGTAACGCTTCGTAGGCATCGGCCAGATTGGAGAGTCGCTGGCGTCCGCCGCTGGCCTCCTCGCCCTTGCCAAGCATCAAGCGGGCGCCCAGGTCGATCGCCTGTGCGCGCTGGAACAACGTGTGGCGATTGGCCAGATGGGCGCGGATTTGCGTGAGCTTGCCCTCAGGCAGGTCGGGGTACAGTTTGTAGATGCGGTCCGTGAGCACGAGTTGCAGCACTGCATCGCCGAGAAACTCCAGGCGCTGATTGTGGGGGCTGCTTTCCTTGCCGCGCTCGTGCGCAATGGACGGATGCGTGATGGCTTCCACTAACAGATCGGAGTTCTTGAACTCGTAATCGATGGTCTTCTGCAGTCGTTGAAGATGCATGATGCCGCGTCGCCTTCGCGTGCAGGGGGATGTTGCCGCCCCGAAACTGGTCAGGACGCAAAATCCAACTGCGATGCCAGAAGACTAGCGGATGGATTCCAGGAAATCGAGTCAAATTTCGGAGGCAGTCACCGCCGCCCCGAACGGGGGTGGAAGCGGTAATGGGTCTCCTTCAGGCGGCGCTGATCGACGTGCGTGTAGATTTGCGTCGTGGAAATGTCCGCATGGCCCAGCATTTCCTGGATGACGCGCAGGTCGCCGCCGTTGTCGAGCAGGTGGGTGGCGAAACTGTGGCGTAACGTATGCGGCGTGATGTTTTTGGTGATGCCGGCCCGGCGCGCATATTTCTTGATGAGCACCCAAATGGTTTTTCGGCTGAGTGGTTTGCCTCGCGTCGAGAGAAACACCTCCCCGAGGTTCTCCGCCTTCGCAAACGAGCCGCGCGCCTCGTGGAGATACCGTTGGACCCATTCGATCGCGTGTTTACCGATGGGAACGATTCGTTCCTTGTTGCCCTTGCCGACCGAGCGCAGAAACCCCGCCTCGAATGTGATGTCGCCGAGTTTGATGTGGGCGACCTCGCTGACACGCAGTCCCGTTGCATACATGAACTCCAGCATCGCCCTGTCGCGCAGGCCGAGCTTCGTGCGCGTGTTCGGCACTGCCAGCAGCCGCTCGACCTCCCCGTAGTCAAGCGTGTGGGGAAGCGTGCGCCAGAGCTTCGGCGAGTCGATCGTCTGCGTGACATCCATGGCGAGCAGTTTTTCGCGGGAGAGAAACCGGCAAAACATGCGGATCGCGGCGAGGTGGCGCGAGAGGCTGCGCGCACTCAAGCCTCCTTTGCGGCGGTGCAGCAGGTACTCGGTAATGTGCTGGCGTTGCGCAGCGTTGAGATGTTCGATGCCGCGCCGTTGGAGAAAGTCGGTGAACTGGGCGAGGTCGGCCCGGTAAGCGATGCGTGTGTTCGACGCAAGGCCGCGCTCGACGGTCAGGTGATCGAGAAAAGCATCGATCAGTTGCTCCACCCCACAACCTCCTTAAGGTTCTCAACAATATAGGCCGTCTCTTATGAGAGTGGAAGTCCGTTTATCAGCCCCGCATCAAAGAATTGAAAAGAGGACAAGAAAAGTCCCTTTTGTGTTTGACATACCAAACAAACGTCTTATAACACCACCAACGATGGAAACTTGGAAGGAATTTGAAGCCAACGAGCTGACTCACAGCGCGGCGCATCATCTCCTTGCCGTTTACGAAGTCGGCTTGGAGTACG
>JBGPVO010000276.1:0-3165 GCA_041491705.1 Verrucomicrobiia bacterium | reverse complement strand
CCAAGTGCAAGACACCCTCACCGCATTGCACAAACTCGCAACGAACTACCGCCGACTGATGCCCCCAACAACCCGCCTCGTCGCCGTCACCGGCTCGAGCGGGAAAACGACCACGAAGGAACTCATCGCCGCCGTACTTGGCGAGCGGTTCAGCGTACTGGAATCCTCCGGTAATAACAACAACCACATCGGCGTGCCGCTCAACCTGTTGAGGCTCGATCCCGCCCACGACTACGGCGTGTTCGAGCTGGGCACCAACCATCCCGGCGAGATCGCCTCGCTGGCCGAGATGGTGAAGCCGGATGTGGGAGTGATCACCAATATCGGCCTTGGTCACGTCGAGTTTTTCGGGGATGAAGCCGGTGTGGCCAAGGAAAAAGGCTCACTGCTCGAAGTCTTGCCGCGCAACGGCGACGGCCTCGCGGTGCTCAATGCCGACGACAAATGGTGCCACGAGTTACGGATGCGCACGAACGCGACGGTGGTGACGGTCGGTATCGACAATTTTGCGGACATCCGTGCCAGTGAGATCAAGATCAATGGTGACGTGAAGTTCCGCCTCAACATCGCGAAGAAGCGCGAGGATGTGATTGTGAGGCTCAAGACGCTCGGCCGGCACCAGATTTACAACGCGCTGCAGGCCGCGGCAATTGGCTATTTTGCAGGAATGGACCTCGATGAGATCCGGGGCGGCCTGGAAAACGCGCAGTTTCCGCGCCTGCGCATGGAGCAGGCCACAATCGATGGCGTGTGCTTCGTGAACGATTGCTACAACGCAAACGTCGTTTCCATGAAGGCGGCGTTGCAGATGATTCGTGAGACGCCGCGTGCCGGACGAAAGATCGCCGTGCTGGGCGACATGCTGGAACTTGGCGAATGGACGCGGGCGGCGCACAGCGATATCGGGGCGATGGCCGCCAACTGTGGTCTGGCGTTGCTCGTGACCGTCGGCCAGTCCGCGAGACTGATCGCGCAAGCGGCGGTCGAGGCGGGCATGGAGACGCATCGGGTGCTGCCGTTGACGACGACGGCCGAAGCCGGGGAGACGATTCGGGCACTGGCCCACGAGGGAGATTTTGTGTTGATCAAGGGTTCGAGACGATTGCAGTTGGAACGAATATTGGAGGAATTCAGAAGTGATGTCATGGCGCCTTTGTGAGGCGCCAACCAGTTCTGCCTGGGGACTGCGCTTCGCAGGAGCGCAGCAACACCGGTGTGAGGAAGTGAAGGACCGAGGAGGAGATGTTTTACTATCTGAGCGAGTATACGGAGTGGTTCTCGCCGTTGCGGGTGTTTCAATACACCACGTTCCGCGCGGTCTTTGCCGCTCTCACGGCGCTATTGATCTGCGTGTTGGTGGGGCCATGGCTCATTCGGCGTCTCGTCGAGATGAAGTTTCAGCAACCGATCCGCGGCGAAGACGATTTGCGGGAACTCGCACAGGCCCATGGCAAGAAGGCCTGCCCGACAATGGGCGGCATCCTGATCATCTGGGCGGTCATGGATTCGGTCCTGCTGTGGGCGCGTCCGACCAACCAACTCGTTCTGATTTGCCTGGTCACGCTGATCTGGCTCGGCGGCGTCGGCTTCCTCGACGATTGGGCGAAGGTGCAGGAGAAGAAGTCCAATGGGATGCGCGCGAAGACCAAATTCCTCTTTCAGATAGGGCTGGGATTATTTGTGGGCGCACTGCTGCTTTCCGACCCGCTCCTTGGGCAGACGGCGAAGAAGCTCATGGTGCCGTTCGTGAAGGGGCCAGTGATTGCCGACATGGGCTGGTGGACGTTGCTCGTGGTGGTGGTGGTGATTGTCGGCGCGTCGAACGCCGTGAATCTCACGGATGGGCTCGACGGTCTGGCCACGGGCTGCACGCTGACCGTTGCCCTGGCGTACGCGGTGATGTGTTACGTGGCCGGCAACTTCAAATTCGCCAGCTACCTGCAGGTGCCGTATGTGTCCGGGGCCGGCGAACTGACGGTGGTGTGTGCGGCGCTGATCGGCGCGAGCCTGGGGTTCTTGTGGTTCAACTGCCATCCCGCGCAGGTGTTCATGGGCGACACGGGCTCGCTGGCGATTGGCGGACTGGTGGGCGCCATCGCCGTGATGATCAAGCAGGAACTGGCGCTGGTCATCGTCGGTGGAATTTTTGTGATGGAGGCGGTTTCGGTGATTCTACAGGTCGCCAGCTTCAAACTGCGCGGCAAACGGATCTTCGCAATGGCGCCGTTGCATCACCACTTCGAACTGCGCGGCTGGTCGGAAACCAAAGTGACGACGCGGTTCTGGGTGTTATCCGTGATCTTTGCGTTGCTGGGATTGGCAACGCTGAAACTGAGGTGATCGAGAAATGCAAACGATGGAATTGAGGGGCAAGGACGTGCTCGTGCTGGGACTGGGACGGAGCGGAATGGCGGCAGCCTCGTTGTTGCAGCGGGACGGCGCGCGCGTGGTCGTGCGCGATGAATCGGCGGACGACCAGTTGCAGGAGCGGGCGATGAGCCTGCGCCGACTCGGTGTCCGCGTCGAGCTGGGCAACCAGTTTGATAGGTCGACGCGCTTTGACCTGGCCGTGCTCAGCCCGGGCATCGCGCCCGGGCGGCCGATCGTGCGGGAGGTCTTGACGCAAAATACGCCGCTGCTCAGCGAGTTGGAGTTGGCATACCGCTTTTGCCTCTGCCCGATTGTCGCGGTGACGGGCACGAACGGCAAGACGACGACGACCGAACTGATCGCGGCGATGCTGGCAGGCTGCGACAAGCGCACGATGGCGGCGGGCAACATCGGCCACGCGTTTTCGGACGCCGTGGAAACCAGCGCCGGCTTGGACGCGGTGGTGCTGGAAGTGAGTTCGTTCCAGTTGGAAAAGATCGAGCAGTTCCGCGCGAACGTCGCAGTGCTGCTGAACATCACGCCGGACCATCTGGACCGCTATGAGTCGATGGACGAGTACGCGGCGGCGAAATCCTTCATTTTCATGAACCAGCAGCCGGAAGACACGGCGGTCGTGAGCGTCGAGACGTTGGAGAAGCTGCAGCAGATGGGGATTGCCCTCAAGGCGCGCCCCATCACGTTCAGCGCCTACAACCGCGAGGCGGATGTGTGGCTCGACTGGTTCGATAACGATACGATTTGGTGCCGGTTGCCGGAGTGCCGGGGGATTCTGTT
>JBGPVO010000275.1:0-3183 GCA_041491705.1 Verrucomicrobiia bacterium | reverse complement strand
TGCCGCACCTCACAAAGCTGACGGCCCACTCGAAATCGCCGTCTTTCCGCCACGGGCAGCTCCCAGAAGTTTGCCAGAAGCCCGCGCCGGGGCCGGCGCTTCAGCAAAATCCTGTCGCCGCGCCTTACAAACGCTGCCTGGACGACAACGTCTACGGTCCGCAGTTTGTTGCCGCGATTCGGTAGCTGCGTAACCAGCCTGCGCATCCGCGCCACGCAGACCTGCCGCATGGGACACGCATCGCAACGCGGGTTCACGGGCGTGCATACCAGGGCGCCGAGTTCCATCAAGGCCTGGTTGAATTCGCCCGCGTCGGTGTCAGGAAGCAGGTCGTCCGCGAGTTTCCAGAGTGACTGCACTGTGCGTGGCGACCTGACATTCGCGCGGATGGCGAAGATTCGTGCGAACACACGCGCCACATTCCCGTCCACCAGCGGCGTGCGCTCGCCAAACGCGATGCTGGCGATTGCGCCCGCCGTGTAGCGGCCGATTCCGGGGAGCTGGCGCAGTTCTTCCACCGTGCGCGGCAATTTGCCTCCGTGCCTGCCGATGACGATTTGCGCGGCCCGATGCAGGTTCCGGGCTCGCGAGTAGTATCCCAGCCCCTCCCATGATTTCAGGACGCGGTCGTCCGTGGCGTGTGCGAGCACCGCCACGGTTGGAAACGTTCGGAACCAGCGCACATAGTATGGCCGCACGGTTTCGACCCGCGTCTGTTGCAACATAATCTCGCTCACCCAGATGCGGTACGGGTCGCGTGTCGCCCGCCACGGCAGTTTGCGGCGGTTGCGGCGGTACCAGCGCAGCAGGTCGCGGTGGAAGGCGTCCCGAAAGCTTTCGGGATTGACCCGCACGGCGGGTGTGTGAAATCGTGTGGCCATGGCCGAACGCACATCCTACACGTGCACGCTGGACGCTGGCAAGATTCCGCAAATGAAGCGCGATTTGCAGGCGCGAGGATTTGTCTTTCGCGAACTCCCGTACACACACTTTGCGGCCGAGCACCGGGGCGAGAAGGTCAACGTGGCCGTATACACCAGCGGTAAGCTCGTCGTGCAGGGGAAGGGGACGACCGATTTTGTGCAGTTCTATCTCGAACCGCAACTGCTCGGTGAGGCCCGGCTTGGCTACGAGCACATTCTCGATCCGACGATGCTGGAGCGGCGCATCGGCGTGGACGAAAGCGGCAAGGGCGATTTCTTCGGGCCGTTGGTGATCGCGGGCGTGTTCGTCGATGAAGCCGCCGCGCAGAACATGATGGAAATCGGCGTGCGGGACAGTAAACTCATCAAGAGCGACGCACGGATCGCGGAGATCGCCAAACAGATTCGCACGTCAACGGGCTGCGTGACGGATGTTGTGGCCATCGGCCCCGAGAAGTACAATCAACTGCACGCGCGGATGCGAAACGTAAACGATATTCTGGGGTGGGGCCACGCCCGCGTGATCGAAAACCTGCTGGGACGCGTGGACAGCCCGAAGGCCATCTCCGACCAGTTCGGCAACAAGCGGATCATCGAACGCGCGCTGATGGAGCGGGGACGGAAGATTCAACTGGTGCAACGGCACAAGGCCGAGAGCGATCTGGCGGTCGCGGCGGCGTCGATCATCGCGCGGAATGAATTCGTCATGCGGCTGCGGCGACTGGGCAAGGAATACGGCGTGGAATTGCCCAAGGGCGCGTCCGCGGCGGTGATCGAGGCGGCGGGCCAACTCATCGCGAAGCATGGACGCGACGCGCTGGGCAAGGTGGCCAAGATGCATTTTCGCACCTCGCAGAAAGTCTTGGAGGGAGCGGCGAAATGAAAGCTGTTATCATTGTATTGGTTATCGTCGTGATCGCATACGGTGGCGTCAAGGGCATGGAGATGTTCAAGACCAGGGGCGACTTCGCCGGGCGCGTGGACAAGCAACTCAATTTCGTCAGTGAGACCTCGATGGATTCCGTGAAACAGGACCTGGTTGCGGATGCCAGGAAGCTTGGCATCGACATCGTGCCCGGCGACATTCAGATTGCGTATGAGGACACCGAGCAACACACGGTCGCGCAAAACCTTGTTGGCCGGAAAATCGGTGTGCAGTTTGTCAACAAGCGCGTGACCATCAGTGTGAATTACGTCCAGCACATCCTCGGCATTCCATTTCACGAGAACGTCACCCAGAGCCACATCCGGCAGGTCGAGGCCCCGCGGAAAGAAACCAGCCCGGAAATGCAACAGCTTTTGGACGCCACCCCGCAATAAGGTTGAGGAGAACCCGTATGCCGCTCTACGAATTTGTCTGTGCCAAATGTGAGAAGGATTTCGAGTCGCTCGTGCGTTCGGCTAACTGGGAAGGCGCCGTCACTTGCCCGCACTGCGGCTCGAAGAAGCTCACGAAGAAGCTCTCCGTCTTCGCCGCGCAAGGCGGCGGCTCGACCTCTGCTTCCCCTTCCGCGCCCCAGGCCTGCTCGCGTCCCGGCGGCTGTGGCTGCGTCGGCGGAAAACATCACCATTGAGGTTGGCGCCATATAGAACTGTAGCCGCAGGCTTTAGCCTGCGCACCCTAAAGGGTGCGGCTACATCACAGAGTGGCTACTTGAACAGCGGCAATATCTGCTTGAACTGGTCGGTGCCGGATTCGCGGAGGAGTTCGAACACGGCGGACTCGACGGTGGTGATGACCGCGCCGCAATCGCGTAGGCGCTCGACGGCGACCTTGTGGTCGTGCCGGTGCCGCGAGCCGATGGCGTCGGCGACGACGTACACGAAATAATCCTTCATCAAATCGATGGTCGTTTGCTGGACGCACACGTGCGCCTCGATGCCGCAGAGGATAATCCGTTGTCGCTGCAGGTCTTTCACGGTGCGCATGAATTCCTCGGAACCGCAGCATGAGAAGGCCGTTTTCTCCATCGGAGTAACGCCGGGCGTCGCTTCGACAATCTCTTTGCAGACCGGGCCGAGGCCTTTGATGTACTGCGCGGTCACCAACGTCGGCAACTTTAGCACCCGCGCCGCGCCGATGAGCTTTTGGATCGCCCCGACAAGTTCTGCTCGCCGGGGCATGAGGTTCATGAGTTTCTCCTGCACGTCGATCACCACGAGTGCCGAGTTCTGCGGAGTCAATCGCCAATCGCTCATGGGCCATTCTTTAACCGCGAATGGACGCGAATTCACGCGAATAATTGCGTCCATTGATGTT
>JBGPVO010000274.1:0-3229 GCA_041491705.1 Verrucomicrobiia bacterium | reverse complement strand
GCCCCTCTTCGGGTTTGGTCACGATATGCTCCGCGCCGCTCTCGATCAGCTCATTGCGGTCACGAAAACCCCACAGCACGCCGACCGGATGCATCCCTGCCGCGCGCGCGGTGTGCATGTCGGTGTTGGTGTCTCCGAGATACAGCCAGTGCGCGGGCGGAAAGCTGAGTTCCTGAGCGATCTGCAATGCAGCGGTCGGATCGGGTTTTAGCGGCACGTTGGGCAGTTGACCGCGGACGATGCTAAACGGCGATGGTTTGAAATAATGCGCGATCATTCGCTTCGTGAAATCATCGGGCTTGTTGGATAACACACCGAGCTTGTAGCGGCGTTCGGTGAGCGCCGAGATCAATTCGGGAATGCCCGAATAGAGCGTTGTCAGGTCGAAGTAGTGTTGGTCGTAGTGTTGCCGCATGAGCCGCAGGACTTCGTCCACCAGACCTTGCTTGTCCGCGGGCAACGCGCGCCCGCAAAGCTCTCGCGCACCGTCGCCGACCCTGTAGCGGTAGCTGTCGGTGGAATGCGTGGGGCAGCCGAGTTGCGCGAGCGCCCAGTTGGTCGCATTCGCCAGATCGGCCAACGTGTCGGCCAGCGTGCCATCGAGGTCGAACAGGACTGCGCGGATATCACGTTTCACGAGGACACTCTACCCAACGGCATCGCGGGCTGCGATTTTTTTGTTGTTGTAGCCGCACGGTGCTTGCTACGGTCAACGCCACCAGACAAAGGAGATCAATAAAAGGCATGAGGACATTTCGGGTGTGTGCATTGATGGTTGTGGCGGCGTGCGTGTCGGCACCAACGGTTTTCGGGCAGCACATGTTTGGCAGGGGACCGCGGGATTACGGCAGCGCGGATATGGCGAAAATATTCGGGAAGAATCAGGCGTTCACCGCCACGGCGGAAACGACGGTCGACGGCAAGCAGCATGGCGGGCCTGTTCAGATGGAAATGTCCTACGCGTTTCTCAAAGGCAACCTGCGCACGGAGATGGACATGACGACGATCAAGGGCGGCGGCATGCCGCCCGAAGCGGCTGCGCAAATGAAACAGATGGGCATGGATCGGACGGCCAGCATCTATCGCGGCGACAAGAAACTGCTCTACCTCGTCTATCCGGGGCTCAAGTCGTATTGCGAAATCAAACCGCCGACGACCAAGCCATCGGACAAACCGGACGAGAAGGTCGGCAAGGTCGACATCACCCAGGTCGGCAAGGAAACCATCGATGGCCATTCCTGCGTGAAAAACAAGATTACCTTCACCGCCGATGACGGGTCGCAGTACGAGATGCTCGTCTGGCAGGCATCGGATCTCAGCGACTTCCCGATCAAGACCGAAATGCAAGTTGGCGGCTCGACCATCACCACGCACTTCCGCGACATCAAGCTTTCGGCTCCGGACGCGTCGTTGTTCGACCCGCCCAGTGACTATAAGCAGTACGGCAGCATGCAGGAACTGATGATGGCCAGTATGTCGCGCATGATGCCGCCGGGTGGCATGCCTCCGCACGGTGAAATGCCTCCCCACGGCCGGATGCCTCCGCAAGGCGGCGGGGACAACGAGTAAGTTTGCCCATGAAGAAATCGGCCCAACGAACGTGGGGTGGCCGCTTCTCCGCTGGGCCGGCGGAAGCGGTCAAGGCGTTCACCGAAAGCGTCAGCTTCGATTGGCGTCTTTACAAGCACGACATCGCCGGCTCGATTGCGCACGCGAAAGGACTGGCGAAAGCCGGCCTGCTCACCAAGACCGAGGCCGCAAAGATCGAGCGCGGCCTGCGCGCCATCGAACGCCAGATCGAATCCGGCAAGTTCTGGTGGGATCGCGACTGCGAAGATGTCCATATGAACATCGAAGCGGCGCTGGTCCGCAAAATCGGTGCGGCGGGCAAGAAACTTCACACCGCCCGCAGCCGCAACGACCAGGTGGCGACCGACCTGCGATTGTGGGTGCGCGATGCTCGGATCCAGTCCGTGCGCGCCATGCGCGATCTGATGCAGTCGCTTCTCAGTCTGGCTGAGAAGAACCTGGATGTAATCATTCCCGGGTACACTCATCTGCAGCGCGCCCAGCCGGTGCTCTTTGCCCATCATCTGCTGGCGTATGTGGAAATGCTCGGTCGCGACTGCCAGCGGCTCATCCTCAACACCAACCTCGAATGTCCGCTCGGTTCCGGCGCCGTTGCCGGCAGCACGCTCAAACTGGATCGGGCCTTTGTCGCGCGCGAGTTGATGTTCGCCGATGTGACGCAGAATTCGATGGATGCCGTGGCCGACCGGGATTTCGCGTTGGGTTTCCTGTATGGCGCAGCAATGACGGGCATGCACCTGTCGCGGCTGGCAGAGGATCTGATTCTTTGGTCAACCGCCGAATTCGGGTTTATCACGATTGGCGATGCATACACGACGGGTTCTTCGCTGATGCCGCAGAAGAAGAATCCCGATGTCGCCGAACTGGTTCGCGGGAAGACGGGCCGGTTGTATGGGAATCTGGTATCAGTGCTAACCATGATGAAGGGGCTGCCGCTGACGTACAACCGCGACATGCAGGAGGACAAGCAACCGCTGTTCGATTCCGCCGACACGCTTCTGGCATCGTTGCGTGTGATGGCTGACATGTTGCGCCACTCGAAAGTGAATCGCGTTCGTTGTGAAGCCGCCGCCAGCGACCCCATGCTGCTCGCGACCGATCTCGTGGATTTCTTGGTGAAACAGGGATTACCGTTCCGCGAAGCCCATCATGCGGTGGGCGCGCTTGTCGCGGAGTCGGAGAAGACGCGCACGTCGTTGCCGAAACTGGCGATGAAGAAATATGGCGCCGCCGCGGGAAAGGTCTTCGACGTCCGCCGCGCGATGGCCGCCCGCACCGCCATCGGCGCGCCTTCGCCGCAGAACGTCCGCGCCCAGATCGAGCGGTGGAAGAAGATATTGTAGGGCGTGAACGCCCGCGGCCCCGAAAGCCTTCGGGGCAGGGTTTCGCGCCGTCGTATCTCGACACTACCACCGTTCGACGCCGGAAAGATGTAGCCATGGCGCTCTGTCGCCGTGCGGGAGGCGCCCCGGCAGAGCGGGGCGGCTACAACACAACCAAACACGGTGGTAGTGTTCAGATGCGCCCCTTGCCCGTTGCGTCAAATAGAAATGACACCCAAACGGTGAGCGATGGCGGGACTTGTTGCGTCATAATGATGACACCAAAGCGAGTGGCCTGTCGTGGTTCTTTGCAGGGG
>JBGPVO010000273.1:0-3240 GCA_041491705.1 Verrucomicrobiia bacterium | reverse complement strand
CGGCCCGCAGGGCAGCCAGGCTCATCAAGGTCGACTACCAGGTGCTCAAACCTGTGCTCTCGCCGGAAGAGGCGCTGGCGCCCGACGCGCCCCTGGTGCATCCGCCGAAGCCGAACAAGCTGTGCCAAACGGGCATCACGCGCGGCAATTTCGATGACGCGTGGAAGAAGGCCGCCCACACGGTCAACGTCAAGGTGCAGACGCAGCACGTCGAGCACGCGTTCCTCGAGCCCGAATCCTGTCTGGCGATTCCGCTCACCAACGGCGCGACCTCGGCGCGATTGGGCAATCTGTCGAAGGAGCAACAAGGCGCGGCGCTCACGGCGTTTGCCAACGGCGCGGAACTCATCGTCTACTCGCAAGGGCAGGGGGTGTACGATGATCGCGACCAGATCGCCGACGTGCTGGGGTTGCCGCGCAGCCGGGTCTACGTCGAACTCGTCAGCAACGGGGGGGCGTTTGGCGGGAAAGAAGACCTCGCAATGCAGCCGCATGTGGCGCTGATGGCCTGGCTGGCGAGGCGGCCCGTGAAGGCGACGTTCACGCGCGAAGAAAGCACGCGCTTCCACCCGAAGAGGCACCCGATCAAGTTCGAGTACTGGGCGGGCTGCGATCAGGAGGGGCATCTCACCTGCGTGAAAGTGCGCGCCATCGGCGACAAGGGCGCCTACGCCTCGGTCGGCACGAAGGTGCTCGAACGCGCCGGCGGTCACGCGTGCGGCCCGTACAAAGTGCCCGTCGTGGACATCCAGTCCGTGGGCGCGTATACGAACAATCCGCCCTGCGGTGCGATGCGCTGGTTCGGCGCGAACCAGGCCGCCTTCGGCATCGAGACGGTGGTCGACATGCTCGCGGAGAAAGTCGGCATCGACGGTTGGGAAATCCGCTGGCGCAATGCGCTGGAGGTGGGCGACATGTTCGCCTCGGGGCAGGTGCTGCGCGCCAGTGTCGGACTGAAGAAGACGCTGCTCGCGGTGCGTGACGTTTATCGCAGTGCCAGGTATGCGGGGATTGGGTGCGGCATCAAGAACGTCGGCATCGGCAACGGCGCCGAAGACGCGGGCCGCGCAATGATCAGCGTCGAGGAAGACGGCACGGTGATCGTGCGCACGGGCTTCACCGAGATGGGGCAGGGGCTGTTTACGGTGCAACTCCAGACGTTCTGCGAGGAGACGGGCATCCACCCGCGTCTCGTGCGGGTGGTCACGGATACGCGGTATGCGCTCGACTGCGCGCAAACGACGGGCTCACGCGGCACCTTGCTCGGCTGCCAGGCCGTGCGCGCCGCGTGCGCGAAGTTCAAGAAGGATTTGGAGGGCGTGCGCAGCAACGGCGCCATCACGAAGGATGATCTGAAGAAGCTTGCCGGCAGGGAATGGTACGGCGAGTTTGTCGTCAACGACACACACCCGCTCGGGTACAACGGTCCGAACGTGAAGACGCACATCGCGTACGGGTTCGCCACGCAGGTCGTCATCCTTGACGACGCCGGCAAGCTGAAGAAGGTTGTCGCCGCCCACGACGTGGGCAGGGTGATGAATCCGGTTCTGCTGCAGGGTCAGATCGAAGGTTCGATCCACATGGGCCTCGGCTACGCGCTGACCGAAGAACTCCAGCTCAAGGACGGCTGCATCGCCAGCAAGGATTTGCGCTCGCTCGGCATCTTGCGCGCCAAGGACGTGCCGGAAATCGAGTGCATCTTCATCGAGGAGGCTGAACCGTGCGGCCCGTATGGCGCCAAGGGCGTTGGCGAAATCGGCCTGATCCCCACTGCGCCTGCGGTCGCGGGCGCGCTCTATAAATTCGATGGAATTCGCCGTACCAAACTTCCGATGAAGGATTCACCGGCGGCACGAGCGATTCTGGGAAAGAAGTAACTGTTCGTAATCACGCCGGGTGCGATCGGGACGTTCCACTTCGCCCATCGTGCGTGCGGCACGAAAGAAACATCTGGTAATACTGGAGATATTGTGTAGACTGAAAAAGTGATAGGGCTTCAATTCTTGGTGTGAGGGTGGTTCAAATGTTTGTCACGATGCGAACAGGCAGCATGGGGCGTGCTTCTGAAGTTTGGATGAAGCTGATCGCGACAACATTCATCGGCCTGATGACACTCGCCCCGGCTACGCTGGGGCAGACGGTGATTACCAACACCCGCGCCGAGGTCGCCTTCATGGCCGGCCTGTGGGAGTCGGACACGATTCAAATCTCGCCCTTGGCTAATGCCCAATATCCCAACTGCACCGGCACGTGGCAGTTCATCTATCCGCTACGAGTCGAGGCCGATGCTGACGTGCACATCAGGATGGGGATCAATTCGTCGGCCGGATGCACCACCGCCAACAACATCAACAACGCCCCCATTATTGCCGAAGTGGTGAACGTGTTTACCACCTCGAATCCCATCTGGACTCACCTCGTAAGCCTCAGCGGCAAGCAGGCGAAACCGACCGGGATTTTCCGTTACTATACGGAGCACGCCCTTGAGCGGCATTTCGAAATCCACCCGGTGACGCAGATGTATGTGTGGAATACCAATTCCATCGCGTTCGTCCTGGATACCGACTATCATGCAAGTATCACCAACGTAATCGACGGCACGACGCACTCGACCAGCACGTTGCGGGGATTGTTCGACGGGACGGAGACCATGACCGCGGTGATTTCCAACGACAACATTCACGTGATGTTCACGTACCCCAGTCCGGGCGTCAATTACGTGCAATACCAAGGGTTTGCCCAGTCAACGCTGGCGACTGATTCTGTGAGCCAGTATTTCACATTCCAACCGACCAGCCCATCTTTCAACCCTCCCGTGACGATCCAGTGTCGTATCATTACCAATACGCTTTCGGCGACAATCGCGTCGGTGCTTTCCTCCAATCGGTTCGTCGTTGTCAACGCACTCTCGCGGACAGATATGTTGGTTGTCTCCAACCAGATCGCCTCCATGACGGCGGGTCAGACCAATACCTTCACGCGGCCGGTCGAACTAATCACGCTGGGCATCGGCACAGGGACGCCGAATGTAACGGGAGTAGATCCCAAGTGTGGCAGTCCGAGCGGGGGGACACCCATCACGATTACCGGGATCGACTTTGTTCCTGGATGCACCGTTACCATCGATGGAGTGGCCGCGACCAGTGTCGTGTACAGTAATTACAATGTGCTGACGGCGGTTACCCCGGCGGGCACGGCCGGACCAAAGACGGTCGCGGTCAAGACTCCTAACGGCGGGGG
>JBGPVO010000272.1:0-3290 GCA_041491705.1 Verrucomicrobiia bacterium | reverse complement strand
GGCAATACAACTTCGCGATCGGTCTTGTGAACATGACGCGCACGTTCTCGAAGGACACGGCACGGATGGTGGCGTTACGCGTGATGTGGCTGGTGTCGTCCCATTCGACGAATTGTCCTTGCAGCCCGCGTACGTGAGCGACGAACGTCAGCGCGAGGACAACGATTGCACCCAGCCAAAGTTTGGTGGACTCAGAGCGCTCGTTCATGCCCATGGGCGCGGGCACTAGACGAGGTTGGCGGAGACAAGCTGGCTGACGAGGCGGTTGTCGGCGCGGCCCGCGACCTTGGTCTGAACGGCCTTCATTACCTTGCCCATGTCGGCCCTGGTCGTGGCGCCCAGTTCCGCAATCGTGGCCATGACGACTTCCTCAACCTGCGCCTGGGAAAGCTCTTCGGGCAGGTAGGACTTCAATACCGCCAGCTCCGCCTTCTCCTTTTCCACCAAGTCCGCCCGCCCGCCTTTCTCGAAGCCTTCGATCGAGTCCTGCCGCTGTTTGATTTGCTTCTTGATGACGGCGGTAACATCGGCGTCGGTAAGCTGCTCCTGCTTCTTCTCGATCTTGTGGTACTCGATCGCCGACTTGAGCAGGCGCAATGTGGAGAGCCGGGCCGCGTCCTTGGCGCGCATCGCGTCCTTCATGTCGGCGGCGATTCGATCAGTCAGCATGCAGATTACACTAGGCGGGCCACGCGCAGCTTGTCAACTCATTCGACCACCACAAACGAGACGACCAGCACGGTACTGCCGACTTCGGGCCCCTTGATCAGCATCTCGCGGTCGTGGGGTGCGCGGATGGTGGACTTCACGAGAGCCGCCCTGCCGGAATACATCTCAAAATCCACGATGCGCGTTTTTTTCTCAACCGTCTTGGGGGTAATGAAAATGACAATGCCTTCGCCGAGGTCCAGCCGCAACGATCCCTGTTCCTTGAGCGGGGCCTTGCGGATGCAGAGTTGTTTGTAATGCTGGTAACCGAAGACCTTCTTGAGTTTGGGCTCGAGCTTGCCGAGCTGTTCGTCGGGCTTGTCAATCTCATTGGAGGCGCGGATCAGCCGCGCCTCAATCGAGGCCGCCCGAACGCTTGCGCTGAGCACGCAACCCAGTAGTGCTGCCGCCAGCCAGCGCATGTTACGTGTCCAGGTTCGCAAATTCCGTCTCCATCTCGTTCATGTCGTGCGTCCACGGCAACCCACTGACCCAGATCACCGTCACACCCGCGTCTTCGGAGTCAAACGTCGTAGCCGCCGTGTTCGGGATGGCCGTTTTCAATTGCTCAACTTTGGCAAAATCGATAGGCGTTGGCGCGGCAACGGTTACGGCGGGCGTTCCATGGAATGACCCCACGAACCACAGGAGGCCGACCACCGCGATCAGCGAGGTCACGGCAGTTGCAACGCCGAATTGGTGTTGCTGCAGCCAGTCGGGGAACGCAAGTCTGGGCATCGGCGCTTCGACGCGCTCCCCACCACGCTCCTGGATCTCCGACTTCACCTTCGACCAGAAGAATTCCGGCGAGTCGTTCATCACCGCCACCGGCGGGTTCGCCTGGAGCATGCGCCGCACGTGTTGCTGATGGCGATACTCCACCGCGCACACCGGGCAGGTGCTCACGTGCCGCTTGACCAGCCAGAGGCGGACACCCTTGAGCTGGCCGTCCAGCAATCCAGCGACCGCTTCGGTGTGGTGATGGCTCATATCACTTCCTTCAGCAACTTCTGCAGATGTTTCCTCGCGTAATGCAACCGCGACATGACCGTGCCGATCGAACAGCCGATGATCTTGGCGATGGCTGCGTAGTCCAGGCCGTCAAACTCGCGCAGTTGAATGACGGCGCGATGTTCGGGTGATAGCTCCAGCAACGCCGCGTCGATTTGATCGCGCAGTTCCTTCCGTTGCGCCTCGTCCACGGGTGAAGGGTTTGTGGACGGCGGCGCCTGAACGCTTGCGTCCACGTCCGGGTCGATCTCCTCCTCGAAGGGAGTGGTTGGTCGCCGGTCACGGCGGCGCGCGAAATCGATGGCGAGGTTGGTGGTAATCCGATAAATCCACGTGTAAAACGACGCATCCTTCCGGAACTTGTGGATTGCCTGCCAGCCTCGCACGAAGGCTTCCTGGCAAAGATCGGTCGCATCCTGTTCGTGGCGCAGCATGCTGTGCGCCAGTCCATACACCTTGCCCCGGTAGCGGCCCACGAGCACCTCGTAGGCGTCGAGATCGCCCCGCTGGCATCGCTCCACCAGTTCGCGGTCGTTGATTTCAGCTTGCGAGACTTCATGCGCTGAATTGGACGCCGCGCGCACCGGGATATTCACGGAAACTTTGGCAGCATCTTCCATTAGCCCTTGATCACTCCGATAGGCCGCAATCGCGCCACTTTGCGTGCGATTCCCGCATTATGGCAAACGTCCACCACGTTTTCCACGTCTTTATACGCCCACGGCGCCTCCTCCAGGGCCGTCCCATGTCCCTGGGCCATCATGACGACCCCGCGCTCGGCCATTTCCCGTTGCAAATCCTGAAAACTCCTCTCCTTCTTTGCCCGTGCGCGGCTCATCAACCGTCCCGCGCCGTGGCACACGGTGCCCCACGTCTGCTTCATCGCGCCATCGGTGCCCACCAGCACAAACGAGTATCGCCCCATATCGCCAGGCACGAGAACGGGCTGCCCGATCGGCTTGTAGCGGTCGGGAATCATCGCGTGACCCGGCGGGAACGCCCGCGTCGCGCCTTTGCGATGGACGCATAAGGTCTTCTCATAGCCGTCGACCTCGTGCTGCTCCAGTTTGGCAATGTTGTGCGGGACGTCGTACACCAGCTCCATGCCCAGCTCACGCGGTGAGATGCGTAGCGCATGCAGGAACGCTTTCTCGGTGTTCGCCATCAACACCTGTCGGTTCGCAAAGGCGTAATTCGCTGCGCAGCGCATCGACGACAGGTACTCTTCGCCTTCGGGCGAACGCACCGGAGCGCTCACGAGCTGTCGGTCGGGCAGATGAATCCCGTATTTCGCGGGCGCATTGCGCAAAATTTTCAAATAGTCGTCGCACACTTGATAACCGAATCCACGCGAGCCACAGTGAATCATCACGGTGACCTGGCCCTGAAACAGCCCCATCACCTCGGCGGCATCGGCATAAAAAATCTCATCAACGATTTGCACTTCGAGGAAGTGGTTGCCGCTGCCCAGCGAACCAAGCTGGCCCTTGCCGCGTTCCAGGGCCCGGTCGGTGATGTTCGATGGTTCGGCATCCGCAAGCGTCCCGTGTTCTTCGATGAAGTCCAGGTCC
>JBGPVO010000271.1:0-3293 GCA_041491705.1 Verrucomicrobiia bacterium | reverse complement strand
TCAGCGCCTACTCCACAACGTCGGCCCGAAAGAGTTTCGCGGCGTCGAGCGCCAACTATTTCTCATCCACACAGCGGGCAAGCTCCCGCCCCAGCGCATCCTGCTGGTCGGGCTCGGCAAACGAGACAAGTTCACCGTTGAGACCATGCGTCGGGCCATGGGTGTTGCCGCCAGGAAACTCCGCGACTCGGGCATCGAGCGCGCCGCCGTGCAGGTCAACGGCGACATCGATGATTCCCTGCGGGCCGTAGTAGAAGGCGCGATTCTGGCGACCTACAAGTTCCGCCAGTTCAAACCCCTCGACGACGATAACGCGGTCGAATTGAAATCCCTCGCTCTTTGTGTTCCGCCACGCACCGACCTGAAAGCGGCGAAGAGAATTGTCGCCGATGCACGGATCGTCGCGGAAGCCACGAACTACGCCCGCGAAATCGGCAATTTGCCTGGTAACGTCGTCACCCCCCGCGTCATGGCCGAGTACGCCCGCACCTTGGCGGAGGAATCGGGTCTGGTCTGCACGGTCCTCGCGAAGAAGGAACTGGAAAAGGGCGGTTTTGGCGGATTGCTGGCGGTTGGCGGTGGCAGCGCCAACGAGCCGCACCTGATCGTGCTGGAGTATTTCGGCGCCCAGAATACCGCGCCGGTCGCGCTGGTCGGCAAGGCCATTACGTTTGACTCGGGCGGCATTTCGATCAAACCGTCCGACAAAATGGACGAGATGAAGTTCGACAAGTGCGGCGGCGTGGCCGTCCTCGCCATTATGAAAGCCATCGCCAAATTGAAACTGCCGCTGAATGTCATTGGCGTCATTTCTTCCGCCGAGAACATGCCCAGCTCGACCAGTTATCGTCCCGGCGACATCGTCACCAGCTACCGTGGGGTCGACAAACGCGGTGTGACAATCGAAGTGCTGAACACGGATGCCGAGGGTCGCATCGTGCTGGGCGACGCGCTCGCCTACGCGCGGGAACGCGGCGCCAAGACGATCATCGATTTTGCCACGCTCACGGGCGCCTGCGTGGTCGCTCTCGGCAGCATTGCCGCCGGCCTTCTGGGAAACGACGATGCGTTGCAGGAAAAGATTCGCGCGTCCGCCGACCGCACCGGCGACCGCGTCTGGTCGTTGCCGCTCTGGCCGGAGTACAAGGAGAAGATCAAGAGCGATGTGGCCGATATCAAGAATACGGGCGGCCGGTACGGCGGCGCGATCACCGCCGCGGCGTTCCTCGAGAAGTACGTCGGCGACACGTCCTGGGCGCATTTGGACATCGCGGGGACGGCCTGGACGACAGAGGAACTTCCGTATCTGACCAAGGGCGCGACGGGATTCGGTGTGCGGCTAGTGATCGACCTGCTGAGCCGGTGGAGTTGATGGACGGGCTGACGTGCGCCCCTTCCACGCGCCGACCACGAGTATCACCACGACGGCGACGCTCAGCAAAAGGAATCCGACGACCAGAACATTTTCCTTAAATCTTCGGCTCGGACTCATACAATCGGGATTTTAGGCGAGCACGATGGCGGACACAATCTCCCAAATCAACATCCCGGGTGTCAGGAGACTTAAGAGCGGCAAATTCCGCGAGATCTTCGATCTCGGAACGCTCGATTCGGACCTGACGCCGCCCGTCCCGGTGCTACCCGATAACGTCATCCGCAAGACCACCGAAAAGCGCCTCGAAGTCCTCACACGGTTGACGGCCTGAAGCCCGGCAAAGCAAGAATTTGCTGGACTTTAAGGTTTCCGTCTGGTCTAGTCGCCCGCTAGTTGGCGAGGCGAAAGAGACTGGCGTTCCATTCGCGCTTCCTCCTTCACACTCCATTGGCTCGGGCGAGGACGATACGATTATGAGACTGAGATTCTTCTTCACGATCTTGACGGCAATTCTACTCACCGCGAACGCGCACGGCGCGCTGACCACGAACAGGTGGGCCGCCCTCGGCGGCGGCAAGTGGGAAGACGGCGCGAACTGGGATCACGGCGTGCCTTCCATCATTTACTCGCTGCACGTCCTCGCACCCAACGGCGGCCTCGGTGCGAACGCCACGATTGATGAGGCGACGGTTACCAACAACGTCAACACTGGGTGCATGACGGTCAGCAACGTCACGGTGGTAGGCGGTTTTGGAGCCGGAGGCGCTTCGTCCTCATTGGCGCTCAACAACGTCAACAACCCGGCCGGCAACACAACGATGACGATCCTGAATACATTCACGATCTCCAGCAAGGGCTCGCTATCAATCACGAACTCCACCTTGAAGGTGCTCTCACTCCTGAGCGACGATGGCTTCGTGCAGATCAACACGAGCGGCACCCTTACCAACGGCTCCGCCTTTGTCGGTAACACAGGCGTTGGCCAGTTGGTAGTGGCGGATGGACTCTGGCAGGTCCGCTCCCTTCTGACTATCGGCCGGACGGGTGGACAAGGCACCGTGCGGGTGATGGGCGGTCTTGCAGACATTAATCAGATGATACTCGGCAGCGGCACTGGGACAGCGGGTGCGATATGGGTCACCGGCGGGGAGCTCGACACAATCGGCGTTCTTGGCAGTACGTACCCCACGCAGGTCATCGGAAATCAAGGCGTCGGGCAGGTGACAGTGTCCAACGGCATCTGGCGGGCCGGTTTCATCTGGTTGGGAGGAAATGTCGGCGGCGGCGGCACGCTGAGTTTTGCCGGTGGCACGAGCACGTTTGCGCAGCTAGAGACCGGTGTGTTTACCAACTCGAACGGGACCGTGTGGTTGACCGGCGGTCAGTTGAGCGTGACCGATTTCGTTAACATCGCCAAATCCAGTGACGCACAGGTGACGGTATCCAATGGCACGTGGGTCGGCCACAACGTAACCCTGTCGGCCGGTACCAACACATCCAACGGCGCAAGTATCGGCACATCGGGCACGCTGACAATCGCTGGCGGAACGACGACGATCTCTGGTTTTCTCGACGTCGCACCAGGCAAACTGGCGACGGGCACCGTGTGGCTGACCGGCGGACAACTCTCCGCCACTCCAACGACTGTGGGCGATTCCGGCATCGGAAGCCTGACCGTGTCCAACGGCACCTGGCTCGGCGGTCTGGTGAATGTCGGATTACAGTCGAATTCGGTGGGCACGCTGACGATCGCAGGCGGTGTGACCAGCCTCGGACAATTCCAGATTGGCGGTGATGGCGTGGGTCGAATGACGGTGATGAATGGCGCGGTCTCAGCGGCCGGTGCGTGCGTGGGATGTGGCAACGGTCCGGGAGGTCAATTGACCGTGATCGGAGGCCAGATGATCGTCACCAATGG
>JBGPVO010000270.1:0-3315 GCA_041491705.1 Verrucomicrobiia bacterium | reverse complement strand
CCTTCCGACGCATGGCATTTCTCGGCGATCATTTCCACCACGGTCTCGAACCACATGTTGGTCAGTTGCGAACGTTCCCGCCAATCCTCGGGAATCCGCGTGAGTTTCGCGAGGTCCGCCGCCGTGACCACATAATTCGTACAGTTCGCCTGCCCCGCGGGAAAATTCGCCGCCGTGTCCGCATCAAACTCGCCCGTCGGCTTCAACTCATGCGCCTGCTGCCACGCCGCGAGCGCCTGTCTCGTCATCCCGCCCCATTTGCCATCGATTGACCCCGGCGAGAATCCTGCCTCATCGAGCCCGATCTGAATCGAAATCACATCCTCGCGCGACATCTTGGGAGTGGGCTCTTGACTGAACGCGGAAGTCACCACGAGCAATAACAACGTCCACAGTACAATCCCGTGGGAGCGACCTCCCGGTCGCGATAGAACACACTGATTCTTGTCCCCGTGGGAGCGACCTCCCGGTCGCGATCGAGCGCATTGACCTTTGTAACAATCGTCAAACATCTCGAGACGATTAGCACAACCTACCCGCGTTGTAGAGACGCTTCTGTGGATGAACGCGGCGTGTTGTAGCTGCGCTTCTGCGGAGCCGAGTCCGACGGAGCCGAAGCGTAGCGAAGACGCGACCATGTCGTGCCTAGGTCGCAAACGCGCCGCAGACCTGCCGTCGACGCAACCGCAGCTCACTTACTTTGTTGTCTCGGCGAGCCGCTTGTTCAAATCATCCGTCATCAGCGCCTCGATCAAATCCTCCAGATCGCCTTCCATGATCGCGGGCAGGTTTTGAATGGTAACATTGATGCGATGGTCGGTGACGCGGTTCTGTGGAAAATTGTACGTCCGAATCTTCTCGCTACGGTCGCCTGACCCAATCTGGTTCTTGCGCGCCGCCGACATTCTCGCTTCCTCTTCCTCCTGCTTGTGAGCCAGCAACCGCGACCGCAGCACCCGTAGCGCCTTCGCCTTGTTTTTGATCTGCGACCGCTCATCGGCGCACCGCACGATCAATCCGCTGGGCTTATGGTGGATCTGCACGGCGCTGTCCGTCGTATTCACGCCCTGCCCGCCCGGACCGCTGGCGCGGCACACGGTGATTTCCATGTCCTCGGTCTTGAGTTGGACATCCACTTCCTCGGCTTCGGGCAACACGGCCACGCTGGCGGTGCTCGTATGAATGCGTCCTTGCGCCTCGGTTTCCGGAACGCGTTGGACGCGGTGGACGCCGCTTTCGTAGCGTATCTTCTTGTACACGTCCTGGCCCTGAACCGAGAACACGATTTCCTTGAAACCGCCCCGCTCGCTCGGGCTGGTGTCCATCACTTCTACTTTCCATCCCTGCCCGTCGGCATAACGGCTGTACATGCGGAAAAGATCAGCAGCGAACAACGCCGCCTCTTCGCCACCCGTGCCCGCGCGGATTTCCACAATCGTGTTGCGCGAATCGTTCGGGTCGGGCGGAACCAGCCCCAACTGGATATCGCGTAGCAGTTTCTCCAGTTTGCGCTGGAGATCGTCGAGTTCGCCCTTGGCCAGTTCCGCCATCTCGGCATCGCCGGACGCAGCCAGTTCCTTGTTTTCGCCGATCTGCTTCTGCACCGCCTCGGCAGCCGCATGGTCGCCGATCAGTTTCTTGAGCCGCTGGAGTTCGCGTGCCAACACGCCCGCGCGCCGCTGATCGGAATACACCGCTGGATCGGCCAGTTCGGCCTCCAATTCGGCCGCTCGCTTGCGAAATTTGTCGATGTTCGGAAGTGTGGTCATCGGCGTCTTCTGTCACCCCGAGCTTGTCGAGGGGTCTCTGTCGTGTGCCGTTTCGTATCGCTGTTGTGGTACCCGCCGTCCCGGCGGCCATGCGGTTCGGCCCTGCAAAAAATAAAACTTCGCGCCGACAAATATCAGCGCGAAGTTCTCGGGAAAAGCAGCTACTTGGTCTTCTTGGCGTACCGCTTCTGGAACCGCTCGACGCGGCCCGCGGTGTCCACAAACTTCTGCGTGCCCGTGAAGAACGGGTGGCATTTCGAGCAAATGCCGATGCGCATGTCCTTGTGCGTGGAGCGCGTCTTGATGATATTGCCGCACGCGCAGTGAATCACGGCGTCAACGTATTCAGGATGTATCTTGGCTTTCATGAGTGTCAGGGCGCGGGAATCTACAGGAGCACGCGCCATGTTGCAAGCCGAATCTGACCGCCCTATTCACGCCACGTTTTGAAGCCCGTCGCGCCTCTTGATACTACCATCAAACACGCAGCCCGTTGTAGCTGCGCTTCTATGAAGCGCAGGCCGGTGACCAGTACTATTGGGCGCTTCGCAGAAGCGCCCCTACAACGCTGGCAGGTCAGGATGCACGGCCCCGATCACAATATCCTGACCCCGCCTTTGGCCTTGGGGCACTGCACCATTGCAATCCCTCCATGCCTCTGTTACCTTGGCTCGGAATGAAGAAGCAGGGTAAAGCCGTGAAGGCGAAGAAGAAAGCCTGGTTGCTGGGACTTGGTCTCGACAACAAGGACGGCCATACCCGCATCACCACGGGTGACAACTTCAAACTTATCGGTGGCAGCGAGGAAACGCACGGCACGATGCAGGAGAAGGCCATCAAGATGAACGAACAACTCCAGCGCCGCGGCAAGACCCTCGACACCGTTGACCACGAAGAGTTTTACGAGATCGCCGACAAAGTCGGCATGCCCCTCCTCGACGCGCAGCGCGCCCGCCAGAGGAACTGAAGCGCGTTCTACGTCCCGCCCCTCCCCACTCCCAAAATCACTGGCGGGCTTCGGCAAATCCATACAGCCATCTAACGCGTGCGCCCCATCCGCGCGCCGCGCCGATTCGATTTCGACGACGTGTGGCGTGTCGGCTTCCGTTGCCTGTCAGGCCGCCCAAACTCCGTCAGCGACAGCGTATTGCCGTCGGGATCTTCGAACCAGGCAATCCTTGCTCCGGGCGGTGATACCCAGACACCTTGTTCATCCTGTTCCATCCACTCATACCGTCGAAACTTTACGCCGCGCTTTACGAGATCGTGAATCGCCCGCTGAATGTCGGGGACGATCCATCCCAACACCGTGTAGCCCGCTGGCTGAAGCTGCTGGACAATCGCCACCCGAAGCATCGTGCCGCCGGCATCAAACACGAGCGCAAACGCATCCTCGGTGACCAGGCGGAGGCCCAGCGTCCTAGCGTAGAATTTCTTCGCGCGAGCGGGCGTTGTGGTCGCCACAAATGCGATGATTGGATGCGCCTTGAGCATTGCGCTAGTCCCCAACCGGTACGCGACTCAATACGTCTTGCGGAGATTGCTG
>JBGPVO010000269.1:0-3335 GCA_041491705.1 Verrucomicrobiia bacterium | reverse complement strand
GGCGGGTGGGCGCAACGACAACAACCTTGACCCTCTTCCAGATTCAGGACAAAACTGCTCGCTGTTGGGTAACACCCCGACCTGAGCCAACCGGTGTCCCGGCCTCCCGCCTCGGTAACACCTACTTTTGAGGAACCGCGCGCGTGAGGGCACGTGGCCTACAGCAACTTCGCGTTGGGTTATCGTCGGCGACGACCCCAGGGACCGAACCACAGGTTAGATGTAAGCCTTTTCGCCGTGCAGGGCTTCATCAAGACCCAGCTCTTCTTCCTCGACCGTGACTTGGACGGGGGTGATCTTGTTGATGACCCAGAGCATGACGTAGGTGAACAGGAACGCGTACACAGCCGCGCCGACCACGGCGACACATTCCTTCATGAAGAAACTGCTGTCGCCATGGAGCAAGCCGTTGGCGCCGGAATCGTTCATGGCCTTGTCGGCAAAGATGCCCAGACAGATCACGCCGAGCACGCCCCCGACGCCGTGCACACCCCAGACATCCAGGGCATCATCCCAGCCCAGCCGGTTCTTCATGTTGACGGCGATATAGCAGACAATGCTGGCCGCGATGCCGATCGCCACCGCGCACGGCGTGCTCACATAGCCGGCCGCGGGCGTGACGGCGGCAAGGCCGGCGATTGACCCGGTGAGCAAGCCGACGATCTTCGGTTTCTTCTCGAAGACCCAGGCCATGATCAGCCACACGATTGCGGCGAAGGAAGCTGCCACATCGGTGTTGAGAAACGCCAGTGAGGTCACGGCGTCAACGCGCAGTTCGCTGCCGGCGTTGAAACCGTACCAGCCGAACCAGAGCAGCCCCGTGCCCAGTGCCACCAGCGGGATACTGTGCGGTCCGGGGGGTTCCGGAATCCGGCGCCGGCCCACAAACATCACCGATGCCAGCGCGGCAAACCCGGCAATGCAGTGCACCACGATTCCGCCGGCAAAGTCGAGCACGCCCCATTGTGCCAGCAGTCCGCCGCCCCAAACCATATGCACCATTGGGAAATACACCAGGACGAGCCAGGCAACCAAAAAGATCAGGTAGGCCGGGAATCGCACGCGGTTAGTAAAGGCGCCCGTAATCAGGGCCGGGGTAATCTGGGCGAACATCATCTGGTAAGCGATCAGCACGAACAGGGGAATGGTCTTGGAACCGGTGAATGGATCCATCGGGTTCAGACCCCGAAAGAAGGCGTTGTCGAGATTGCCGATGATACCGCCCTGGCCGCCGCTGAAGCACAGCGAGTAACCGAACGCGAACCAGATGACGGTCGTGACGCCCATGGACACGAAACTTTGGATCATGATGGCGAGCACGTTCTTACGGCTGACCAGCCCGCCGTAGAAGAATGCCAGCCCCGGTGTCATGAGCATGACCAAGCTCGTTGCCACGAGCATGAAACCGGTGTTGCCAGTATCGAAGGTGTTAGACATGACGGTTTTTCTCCTTGGTAAATGCTTCAGCGGGGAAGAGGTGCATCTGTACGCCAAGCACAACTGCTTTGGTCACATGCATAGATTATCTGAAGCTTGCCGCGAATTAGCTCACACAGCCCGGCGGAACGCAAGTGTTTTCATGATGCAGTGGTGGCAGGCCATTTCGCCTTCTGTCCTACAGCGACAGCACAGCCAATCAACTGGCGGCGATCTTGCCAACGGCCTCGACGAATGCGTCCACTTCTTTCTCGGTGTTGGCGAAGCCGATGCTGGCGCGAACGGTGCCGTCAGGGTACGTGCCGAGTTGCTGGTGACAGTACGGTGCGCAATGCAGGCCGGCGCGCACGGCGATGTCGAACGAGTCGTCCAGAATGGCACCGACGTCCTGTGACGGATAGCCTTCGATGCGGAACGAGATGGTGCTGGTGCGATTCCTGGTATTGGCCGGGCCGAAGAGGGCGACCTTCGGGATGGCGCGCAGACCATTGATCAATCGCTCACCGAGCCCGCGCTCGTGGCCGCGGATGGTCTCACGCCCGGTCCGGTGGATAAACGCGAGACCCTCTCGCAGGCTGGCAATGCCGATGGTGTTGTGCGTGCCACCTTCGAGTCGGTGCGGAAACTCGGAGGGTTGGACCGGGTGTTTCGAATCGCCGCCGGTGCCGCCTTCACGCCACGGCAGCAGTTCGGTGCGCGGGCTGACGTACAATCCGCCCGTGCCCGTGTAGCCGAGTAATGCCTTGTGACCGGGGAAGGCGAGCAAATCGATTTGCGCGGCTTTCACGTCAATCGGCTCCACGCCGGCGGTCTGGGCGGCATCCACCAGAAAGAACGCCCGCCCGTTTCCCCGCTCACGGACAACGCGGCCAATCTCGGCGATCGGCTGTACGGTGCCGATGACGTTAGAGCAGTGCGTCAGCGCCACCAGTTGCGTCTCGGGCGTGAACGCGGCGGACACGTCATCAGGCGAAAGATACCCGTCACTCGACTGCGTGACCTTGCTGAGCGTGATCAAGCCATCGAGTTCGAGCTGATGAAGCGGACGCGAGACGGAATTATGTTCGAGGGTGCTCGTGATAACGTGGATCGGCTTGCCGCCCGCGCGCTTGCGATGCAGCGCCAGGAGCAACCCCTTGATGGCGATGTTCAGGCCATCGGTGCAGTTCATCGTGAAAACCATCCGCTCGGGCGTGTCGCCGGCGTTGAAGAATCGCGCCAGTTCCAACCGTGTTTCTTCGACCATGCGGTTGGCGCCCACAGCCAGCTTGTGTCCGCCGCGGCCGGGATTGGCGCCCATCGTTTGCATGAACCGGTTAGCCCCCTCGTAGACGCTGGGAGGTTTCGGAAAGCTGGTGGCCGCGTTGTCGAGGTAGATCATACGCCGATGTACTTCGCATAGACCGTTTTGGCCACGGCCGGTTCCGAGGTCCCCTGAATGATCGCACGGCCATCTTTGAAGACAGTCAACTCATATCGCTCCACGGCACACCGCAAAAGGAACGGATTGATGGTGACTTTGCCGACCCGGCTCAATCGCGCGCCGATTTCCTTGAGATTGACCTTGTGGCCCTTGGGGAAGGAAATCTGGACGGAATTGGTTCCACAGAGTGTGGTCGTTTGCGATCCACCTTCGGCGGTCAGGTACTCGAATTTGCCATGCACGCAACACGGGCAATCGGCCAGTTCGCGGCGGCCCGTGATCTTGAGCCGTTGGAACCGGTCGTCCCACACGTCCATGCTGAGGAGGTCACGGTTGAGTTTGTCCTTGTTTCCCGTGAGCAGTTTGATCGCCTCCATGCACTGGAACGAGGCGATGATGTTCACGATCGGGCTGATCACTCCTGCCGTGTCGCAGGTCGGGGTCATGCCCGGCGGCGGCGCGGACCCGAAGAGGC
>JBGPVO010000268.1:0-3354 GCA_041491705.1 Verrucomicrobiia bacterium | reverse complement strand
CGTTGCTCCAGTAGATTTGGGACGCGCCGTTATTGGCCAGCGCGAACTTGAACTGGCCGGTGCCGTCGAAATTCGTGCCGGCGACGGTCACCCGGCCCTGATAGTTGATGATCCCCGGCACTTGGGCCAGCACGATGGCCGGCAAGCCCAGGCAAAGAATCGTGACGATGAGGATGCTGACTGTCTTCATGGCTGCGCTTCTCCTCCGGTTGGTTGGCCTATGGGGAAAATGTCGGGCAGCCGCTCCGGCTGCCATTTGTAATTGAACGACGGCAAGCGGGAAGCTGCCCTATCGTGTTGGGGGAAATCGAGGATGGGAGCGCGAGGGTATAGCTCACCGCTCGTCGTGCGAACCTGGCACAATCGACTCGCGAAGATATGAGATAGATATCTCAGAACCCCTCTCGCGACCCGATTTAGAACAGGCGGGCGTTGCACCCGCTCTCGCCTAGGACATCGTGAATGTTTTCACAAGCCGTACCTCATGTCCAGCAAATTCTGGCTTTCCTGGGTTGCTGGTGATGGAAGGGCTTCGTATAACTGTATTCGACCGGAGCGGGACGTGGGCGTTCAACCACCGATCCCGGTCACTTCATCGCGGTGTAGACGCGGTGGACATCGTCGTGTTCGTCGATGGCCGTAAGGAACGCCTCGACTTCGGCGCGTTGCGCCGCCGGCACGTCGACCAGGTTCTTGGCCACGTAACTCATCTCGGCCGTGGTCACCGTCCAGCCGGCCTGCTTGAGGAATTTGCTCACGGTATTCACGTCCGCCCGGTCGCAGTAGAAGCGGGCGCCGACCCGGCCCGACGGAACGTCTTCGCCTTCGAGCGGCTCGACGTTCTGCGCGCCCGCCTCGATGGCGACCGCCTCGAGGTCCTGGCCGGCCGTCGGATGATGCGCCTCAATCATGCCCACGTGCTCGAACATCCACGCCACGCTGCCCATCGCGCCGAGTTGGCCGGTCTTGAACAGGAAGCGGATTTCCGGCGCGGTGCGGTTGCGGTTGTCGGTCAGGCACTCGATGATGACCGGCACCTTGCCGGGGGCGAACCCCTCGTAGGTGACGTGTTCATAATTGACGGCCTCGCCGGTTTGCCCGGCGCCTTTCTTGATGGCGCGTTCGATGGTGTCGCGCGGAACGGAGTATTTCTTGGCGGTTTCGATGGCCGCGTGCAACCGGGCATTGAGGTCGGGATCGGGCCCGCCCGCCTTGACCGCGACAATGATTTCCTTCACCAGCTTGCCGAAAAGTTGTCCCCGTTTCAGCGCGCTGATCTCACGGCCTTTTTGTTTCCATTGGGCGCCCATGACAGCCCTCACTCTTAGCAGTTTGCCGGACCCCTCGACAAGCGGGAATCATCCGGCAACGATTTCGCTGGAAGTGGCCGCGCGCGGCATCTATACAACCGCCCATGAAACCCGTTCGAACGCTCTTCGGCCTGCTTGGCGCGCTCGTGCTATGCGTCCCGCCGTCCGCGCGCGGCCAGGATGGCGCCCCGCCTGCGGGCGCGTACAAGTTCAAGACGGTGCCGTTTGAGGACTTGAGCGACCACAACGTGTCGCGGCAGGGCGATACGGCCCTGCACTTCAAAGGGGTCACCTGGGAACACGGCGAGAGCGACCATTTCATCTTTCACACCGAAACGGGCTTTTCGGCGCCCCAACTGGCCGCGACAGCCGAGTGGTCCTACGCCGCGATCAAGCGGGACCTGCAGATCGCGCAGGATTTGTTCGAGCGCAAATGCCATGTGTACGTGTTCCTCAACCACGATGCGTGGCACGAGTTTGTCGGCGAAGGCAAAATGGAACCGTGGACCGGCGGCTGGTGCACGGGGCGCGAGTTGTTCTTCTGGTCGCGCCCGCATTTCAAATTCCAGGGCGCCACGCTTCCGCACGAGATGACCCACCTCGTGCTCCACCGGTTTGTCAGCGGCGACATCCCCTTGTGGCTCAATGAAGGCATCGCTGAATTCGAAGGCATCCGTCTCTACCGCAACTACCTCAAAACGCGCGGTTACACGCTCACCAATGTTCGCGACCACCTTGACCGCGCCCAAACCATCCCGCTGAGCGACCTGACCAGCGCCGTCGATTACCCGAGAACCACGGACGAGGTGGAGGCCTTCTACACCGAGTCGGAGTTGCTCATCAATTTCCTGTACTATCAGCATGGCGGGCCGGGGCCGCTGATGAAATTCCTGAAACTTCAGAGCGACGGCGCGCGATTCGACTCCGCTTGGCGGGAGATTTACCGCAGCCAATACTCCGACCTGCCGGCGTTCGAGAAGAAGTTCTTCGCCTACCTGACCCACGAGAAGGAATAGGACGAACCTAGTCCTCAGCGCCCCGAGCCAGACTCGTCGAGGTGTTTCTGCAGCAATTTGGCGTCTTCGATATCTTTCGGTCGACCCGAGGCAAGCTTGTTGCGGATCAGGTCAGGCATCGACAGGATGTGTACACGGATCCCCTCGATGTCACGCACGATCGCTCCGCGCCGGGCATCATCGAACGTCAACCCCGATACGCCGGTGACCAGATCGATCCGCCGCGGGGCGACGCCAATCTGCACCACCATGTCGTCCTTCTCGAAATCGGCGGCGGAGATCTGCGACAGCGGCGCGCCGAAACGGGCCAGCGCGTAGGCTCCCACCAGAATGAAGTCAGCGCTCTCGTCGAGCAACGCGGACAACATGTCTTTGTAATCTTCGTTCCACATCGTGTTGCGGGCTGAGTGCGGCGACTTCGCGGGTGATGGGCCAGACCATCAAGACCCGCTCCTCAATCGTGCCGGGCACGTAGTTATCATCCGCATGCCCGCGCAACGTGGACTTGGTGACGACCTGTCGTGCCAGTTTCACGACGCCATTATACCCTCCCCATTCTCTGCAAACAAGGTTTACCGCGTTCCCATCGTTGAACCAAATCAGTCTTTGACTTTTCGCGCATGCAGGCGTTATAGTCCGTCAGCCAAGTTGCAGCCCTCCGGCCCTCTGGTCTGAGTCGCAGCGGAGCGACGACACCTTGACCAACGAAACAGAAGAGGTGTGTTCTATTTATGACAAAGAAAGTTCTACTGACGACCGTGTGCCGCCCGATGGGCCCGAAATACGGCGACGCGACCTCCGTCGGCTATGAATTGTTGTACCGCCAGGTAACGCGCGCCCAGGGCATTTTCAGCCCGCGCACGGTGAACATCCAGTTTTCGCTCGAGTATATCGCGGAGAACCTCGACGCGCCGCCGGTGGTTCTGCAGTACCCGTCGAAACGCGAACGGGTCCGCGAACTCAAGAAGGGCTACGACTACGTCGGCATTTCCTTTTTGATGGCGATTTTTCACAAGGTGAAGGACATG
>JBGPVO010000267.1:0-3372 GCA_041491705.1 Verrucomicrobiia bacterium | reverse complement strand
GTCGCGGCGTTCTACGACCGCCGAAAGCTGAGATGCTGAAGTTCCTACTCGGCCAGTAGCGTCTTGACCTGGCGCGCGAGGGCGACGCCGCGGGTCTCGGTGGAACGCACGAAACCTTTTTTGTCCACAAGCCACGCGGCGGGAATCGCGTTGATCCCGTAGCGGGTGCTAATCTCGTTCGCCCAAAGCTTGCCGTCAAAGTATTGCGGCCACGTCATCCCGGCTTGCTTCGTGAACCCGATCAGCCTCTCCTTGTTTTGATCGAGCGAGATGCCGACAATCTCGAAGCCGTCCTTGTGGAACTGGTTGTATGTGGCGACCACGTTGGGAATCTCCATGCGGCACGGGCCGCACCACGTTGCCCAGAAATCCACCAGCACGACCTTGCCATGGAGCTTCGTCAGATCGACGTCCATGCCGTCCACCGCCTTGAACTTCAAACTCAGCGGTCCCTTGGTAAGCTTGCGCAGCGCGTCCATCGCGACCAGTTGTTGCTGGGCCATGGCCGCGACCTGCACGTTTTTGCTGTCCTTCACATCATGCAGAATCGACAGCGCCGCATCGGGGTCACGCAGCTTGAGAAACTCCGCCAACTCAAGTTGCATGCTGGCGGTACGCGGCTCGTCAGGATAGCTCATCCGGAACTCGGCAATGTCGGCTTCCACCGCCGCTCGCGCTTTGGCATCGATGGATGCGCCAGACGAGTCCAACGCTTCCATATGTACTCGTGCGGCAAGGAATTTCGCGTCTGTCTTGGTCTCCGCGGATGCATCGACCGCCGCCACGATCTCTTTCGCCATCTGGAACGCCACCGTGTTGTCGGGCTGGCGGTTGTCAATCTCCGCGCGCGTGGATTCGACCTGCATCCGCCCCAACTTTACGTCCCAGCGTCGCGGATCGCGCGGGAAACGGTTCTCAAACTCGAGCATGGCGGCTCGCAAACTCTCCAACTGCACGACATGGTCGGTGCGGTCGGGAGCCGGGGCTTGCTGCTCGAGTTGCTCGATACGCTGCAGCAATTCGTCAGCCGTTTTGTACTGCGAGAAGTCCTCGCCGCGGACGGAAACCGCAAACGACAGCAATGTTACGGCGAGCAGAATGTTTCGTCTCATGTGTGCCCTCAAGACCCGAGATTCCCTGACAGCCAGTAAAGATACATGCTCCTATCACTTTGTCATCATCATTTCGGCTCCGGACCCTGGCTTGTCTGGACAAGGTCGTCGGGGCGCAGCCATTTGGCGAAAGCGGCCTGTACGTCCTCAGCAGTCAACGCGAGACATCGCCGCGCGGCGCGAGTCGTCTCATCCAGCGGCAGATCGTGCGTGGCGAAGGCGAGCAGGTTGGCGCCGATGCTGCTGGTGCTGGACTCGGACAACGGGATTTCCCGGAGCCACTGCGCTTTCGCCTGTTGCAACTCGTCGGCGGTCACCGGTCTGGCCTGCATGTCTTTCAGGTTCCGCTCGATGATGGCGCGCGCCTTGGAGACATTGGGCGGGTCGCACCCGAATTCCGCTTCATACATCGACCGCGTCTTGCCGATGTTGAACGTCGAGTCCACGGCGTACACCAGCCCGGAGTCCTTGCGCAGGTCGCGATACAGTCGGGTCGCGTAGAACGCTCCGCCCAAGACGAGATTGCCAAGCCGCAACGAATAGAAATCCGGGTCGGACCGGTTCAGTCCCAGGGTCTCCGCCAGGATCACCTTATCTTGCACCCGACTCTTATCCGGGACGGCGATGACCGATGGCGAATTGGCCGGCACCGGTGGCGGCACCGTCTCCGGCTTCGGGCCGGTGGCCGTCCAATCGCCAAACCATTTTTCGATGACTGACTTCGCCTGTTCGGGCGACACATTGCCGATGACCACGATGGTCGTCAGGTCGGGTCGGAGAACGTGTCGATGATAATCCCTTACATTGCCCAGTGTCAGGGCGCTGACCGTGGAAGTCGTTGCCTGACGCAGCAACGGATCGTTCTTCGGGTACAACGCGGACAGTACCGCCCGCCGCGTTAGGTACTCCGGGCTCTGGAGCGTGCCCGTGACCGTGTCGGTCACTTGTTGACGGACGGTCTGGAACGCTTCTTCCGGCAGTGCGGGATGCAAGAGGTTGTCCGCCAGCAATTGCACACCGCGGTCGAAATAATTGGTCAGCACGTTTAGTTCGAAATCCGTGCCGGCGGATTCCGAAGCGCCGATATCGTCCAGCGCTTCTTGAAACGCCACGCGATCCAGCGACTCGCTGCCGTATGTGAAAAGTTGGTCGAGCACTTGATCGACGCCTTCCTGCCCGTCCGGCGCCTCCAGGTCCGCGTTATTGCGCACCTTGCCGTACACGCTGACCGTGGCGCTTATGGGCTCCGGCTGCACGATGAGTTGGAGCCCGTTGATGAGAGTCGTCACAATGGGGTGCACCTTGGACTCGGGAACAGCCAGCCGTCCCAATTGCGCGATCGCCCAATCCGGCAGCGGTGCGGCCCCGCCCTGTTTGGACGCAAACGATTCGTGTCCACCGAAGCTCGCCGATGAAACCGGCTTGCCCGAATCCTCCGGCGTCAGAATCGCCACGATCACGCGACCGAGATTCAGATACTTGCGGGCCACGCGGTTCACGTCGGCAACCGTGATCCTCTTGATCGCTGCGATGTCATCGTCGGGTGAGTGGCGGCCCTCCACGGCCAATGCCTGCGACCACGTCATCGCCAGCCCTTCGACAGAATTCTTCTGGAACTCGGCGTCCACGACCCTGTGCCGCTTCTCCGCCTCGACCAAATCGGTCGGCAACCCGTGTGTCGCATACTGCTTGAAGACCGCCCGCATTTCCTTGATCAGTGCCGCGCTGTCGCCGCCTTTCGGAAATGAGGCGGTCGCGTACGCCAGGCTCGACTTTGGCAGCGCATCCAGCGAAAAGTCCGTCGATAACGCCTTGCCTGCGGCCTGTAAGGCATACAGGTCGCCCCGATGACTGGCCAACACGTCCCCCAAGACCTGCGCCGCCGGATAATCAGGGCTGTCTGACCCGGGCCAGCGGAACGTGATCACGGCCAGAGAGTGATCCAGATCGCTGGTCAAGTGGAGCGTCTCGGGCTTGACGGACTGCAGATCGACGACTGGGCGGCGCCGCAGCCGCTTCGCCGGTATTTTCCCAAACAAGCGCTGCACGGAGGCCAACGTGGCAGCGGGTTCCACATCGCCGACGATCACCAAAATCGCGTTGTTAGGCACGTACCAGTCGGCATAGAAACTTTTCAGCATCGCGCTGGTCGTCTTGTCAAAAGATGGCCGCGTTCCCAATGAGTCGTGCTCGTACGGTGTGCCCTTGAACATGGCTTCGAGCAGTTTCATGTACAGCACGTATTCGGGATTGGAGAGGT
>JBGPVO010000266.1:0-3372 GCA_041491705.1 Verrucomicrobiia bacterium | reverse complement strand
CCTCAAACATCTCGGTCGTGACCTATGTGTAGGCGATTCGCTTCTGGTCGGCCAGCTGGATCTGCGCCAGCGCCTTCTGAAGCAGCATGAGTCGCGCGTACGGATAGCTCTCGTACACGTGGCGGCAAATCTCGCCGACGTTGATGCCCGTGTCGACCAATTCGGCGGCGACGCGCAGCGATTCGGCGCTCGTGCTACCGTAACTAAACGAACCCGTGTCAGTCGAAATCGCGGCAAACAGGCACATGGCGATCTCGCGTGTCAGCTTGAATCCACCGCGTTTAATCAGATCATGGGCGATTTGCCCCGAGGCAGGTGCTTCGGCGACAATCCAGTTGATTTCGGCAAATTTCTCGTTGCTGACGTGGTGGTCGATATTGATGAAGTGTTTCTTGTTTCCGATGCGTTGGGCGGCAGAGCCGACCCGCTGCCACGTGGACGTATCGATGGCGATAACGACGTCGAAGTCCTTCGGCTCGGCGGGTGGGCGCGTGATGAGGTGGCTGTGTGGCAAAAAACGGAACTTCGCCGGCACTGCGTCATCGTTCCACGCTTCGACTGTCTTTCCGAGATCTTTGAGCAGGAGCAGGAGCGCCAACTGCGAGCCAACCGCGTCTCCGTCGGGCCGGTAGTGGGTGAGCACCAGGAACGTGTTCTGGCTCCGCAGCAACTCGCTGATCAACTGGCAGGCATCACTCATCAGGCGGTTCGTCCTTCAGTTCGTCGAGTAAATGCTCGATGTGGCTCGCGCGCGATTCTGTTTCGTCGAGGACGAACTTCAACCGCGGCGTATATTTGAGAACGATGCGGCGCGCCATTTCATGTTGGATGTGGCCGTGTTTGCGTTCCAGCGTGTCGACCGCGTGCTGCTTCTGCTCCGCGGAACCGATCACGCTCATGAAGATGCGCCCGTCCTTGAGGTCGGGGCTGACTTCCGCCGCGGTGATGGTGACAAAACCACAATTGGTCAGGTTCAACTCCTGCACGACCTCACTAACCGCGCGCTTGACCAATTCGGAAACTCGTTCCATTCGATGAGTGCTCATGGTGATGATGGCCCGACGAGAACGAAGAGCGGGCGGCGCGACCTGGATCATTCCGTGTTTCGTCCTCCGCGTTGGGCGGTTGAGTTATTTCGTTACAGACTCGCAGCGACCTTCTCGACCGTGTAACACTCCAGGACGTCGCCCTCCTGGAGTCCCGGAAAATTCTCCAGACGCAAGCCACATTCCGCGCCGGCTTTCACTTCTCTCACGTCGTCCTGGAAGTGTTTGAGGCTGGCGATGCGGCCTTCGTACTGCACCGCCTTGCGGCGTAGCAATCTCACGCGGGCGCTACGCGCGATACGGCCATCGGTGACCACGCAGCCGGCGACCGGGGGGCCTTTCGAAAGTTCGAAGATCTTGCGCACCTCGGCGTGGCCGATGACGGCCTCTTTCGATTCAGGCTCCAGCAGGCCTTCCATCGATTCCTCGACCTGTTCGATCAATTCGTAGATGATCGTGTACAACTTGATCTGTACGTCGGCGGTCTTCGCCACATCGGTGACGCCGCTCTCGGGTTTCACCCGGAAGCCGATGATGACCGCCCCAGACGCGCTGGCAAGCAGGACATCATTCTCCGTAATGCTGCCGACCGCGCCGTGGATGATATCGAGTTCGATCTTGTCGCTCTTGAGTTTGCCGAGCGAATCCGCAATGGCTTCCAGTGAGCCTTGCACGTCCGCCTTGAGGATGAGGTGCAGTTTCTTCTGCTCGCCTTCCTTGATCTGGCTGAGAAGATCTTCGAGCCGCGAGCCGCGCACTTGTCCCACAACCGCTCCCCGCGCTTCGATCTGGCGCTGTTCACTCAGGGCGCGGGCTTCCTTGTCGTTTTTCATGACGTTGAACTCCAAGCCTGCCTCGGGCAGACCGGAGAGGCCAACAATCTTCACGGGCGTTGAAGGCGGAGCCTCCTTGAGGCGCTGGCCCTTGTCACCGACCAGGGCGCGAATCTTCGCCCAGAACGGTCCGCACACGATGCCGTCGCCCACGCGCAGTGTGCCCTTGCGGATCAGCACTGTGGCGGTGGGCCCCATGCCGGGTTCGATCTGCGCCTCGATCACGTTGCCCTTGGCGGGCACTTTCGGACTGGCCTTCAGTTCCATGATCTCGGCCTGGAGCAAGATCATCTCCAGCAGTGTGTCGACGCCCTTCTTTGTCGTCGCGGAGACCTCAACCGTGATGGTCTCGCCTCCCCACGACTCGGGGCTCAGTCCGTGTTCCTGCAACTGCTTCTTGACACGATCGGGATTGGCGGTTGGCAAATCGCATTTGTTGATGGCCACGATGATCGGCACCTGGGCGGCCTTGGCATGGTTCAGGGCCTCGATGGTTTGCGGCATGATGCCGTCATCGGCCGCCACGACGAGAATCGCGATGTCCGTGACGTTGGCGCCGCGCGCGCGCATTTTGGTAAACGCTTCGTGGCCGGGTGTGTCGAGGAACGTGATCGTCTTGCCGTCGGGAAGCGATACCACACTCGCGCCGATGTGCTGAGTGATGCCCCCACTCTCATGCGCGGCGACATCCGTCTTGCGGATCGCGTCGAGCAGCGAGGTCTTGCCGTGATCGACGTGCCCCATCACGGTAACTACCGGTGGCCGCGGCTTCAAATCGGTCGCCTGCTCGCCGACTTCCAGGGGTTCGACCTTCTTCGGCGGAGCGTGAACCGTCCCCGCACCGCGCTCGCGCTTTTCCAACTCGAAAAGAAACCCATGCCGCTCGCAGATTTTGCGCCCGATGTCTTCGCCAATTTGCTCGTTGAGGTTCGCGAAAACGTTCATGGCCATCAACTCGGCAAGCAATACGTGCGGCTTGACCCCGACCCGCTGGGCGAGTTCGCGAAGGATCACCGGCGGCTTCATTTGGATAACCTTGTTGCCCTTGTCGTCGACGATGAATGCGGGCTGGGCCGGCCCGGTGGGCGCGGGCGCAGGCTTTGGCGCAGGGGCCGGCGGCGGAACAGCACGCGCGGCGGTCGTGATCTTCACCGTCGGCTGTGGCGTCGGCTTCGGCGGCGCCACCGGTGCGGCTGGAGGCTTTGGCGCAGCCGCCGATGGTGACGGTGTCGCGGCCAGGGATGCCGGGCTCGGACTGGCTTTCGCAATCGGCGGCTTCGGGAGTTCGACAGCCTTCGGCGATTCCGTCACCGGAGGAGCCGGCGGTGGGGAAACTATTGCGGCACCATCAATCTTCTCGGTTGTCGCTGGTGTCGGTGCCGGGGTGGGGGGGGCCGGCGGTGCGGGCGCGGGCGGAGGCGGGGGTGGCGGTGCGACGTACCCGTATTCCTTTTCGATCGATTCGGCGGTAATCTTGTCGACGGTACTGGAGT
>JBGPVO010000265.1:0-3387 GCA_041491705.1 Verrucomicrobiia bacterium | reverse complement strand
CGCCGCGCGATCTTGGGCTCGTGTGGCTTTCGGCCGCACGCCGACAGAGCGGCGTGGCTACAACAACTGGTCTGTGGCGCGGTAGACGGACGGTTTGAGCAACCGTAGCCCGTCAACTGCTGTTACGTCGGTTTCCGTGGGGGCGTACCCCAACCCATCACCGCAGCAAACCACCTTCGAAGGCGATGAATCCGGTAATGGCTTCCGCCAGTAGAACCATAAACAAGGACCACAGCCACAGTCCCACGCCGACGAATCCGACCGTCTCGATATCGCCGCTCATAATCCTCCTCATCCCTAAAAGATAGTACCTTTTTTCACAAGTACAAGCGCCGGTTGGGGAATGGCCGGGGCGTATCTTGATGCTGCCACGGAGAAATTGCGGGCACTGTAGGCCGCCACTGCGTGGCGGCGCGTTAGGCGGGCATGCTGACGCACGCAAGGTATTCGCAATGAATGACGTATGTTTGTGAAGCCAACTCGTGAAGGTAATGGGGACTGTCGGACTACTTACCCACCCCTTGATCCCCTCCGAGGAGGGGAAACAACCGAATCTGCGCTTCACAGAAGCGCAACTGCAACGCGCGCGTCAGCCTTCCACCACGCTGAACATCACTTCGGCTTCGCTGACGATTTCGCCGGCGACTTTGCAGACGCCTTTGGCCTTGGCGACCTTGTCGCGGGTCCGGCTCCTTTCGACCTCGATGATGAGCTGGTCGCCGGGGCGGACGGGCTTGCGCCATTTGACGTTATTGGCGCTCATGAAATACGCGACCTTGCCCGCGTTCTCGCCCGAACGCAGCATCAGCACGCCCGCCACCTGCGCGATCGCTTCCAGTTGCAGCACGCCGGGCATGATCGGGTGACCGGGGAAATGGCCCTGGAAAAACGGCTCGTTGATCGTCACGTTCTTCAGGCCGACGATTCTTTCTTCGCCCTCGATCTTGAGTATGCGATCGACCATCAGGAACGGATAGCGGTGCGGCAGGACGTTCAACAGCCGCAGGATATCCATCGCCGAGTCGGTTGACGCATCCGCCGGCATCGGCGGCGCGAAGGCGACCGGCGCGGGCAATTCTTTCTCCATCAGTTTGGCCAGGGCTTTCGTCAGCGCGGCGTTGCAGGAATGACCGGGCCGAATCGTGATGATGTGCGCCGCCAGCGGGCGTCCCAGCAGCATGATGTCGCCGAGAACATCGAGGATCTTGTGGCGCACGAATTCGTCGCGGAACCGCAAGGGTTCCGTCGCGAGAATGGTTTCGTTGCGGATCAGGACGGCGTTTTCGAGGCTGCCGCCTTTGATCAAGCCGTGGTCAATGAGGTGCTGAACTTCCTCGTAAAGCGCGAACGTTCGCGCGGGCGCAATCTGCGTCTCAAACGTGTCCGGCTCGATGGCGAGGCTCAGGAACTGGGCGTCCAGTCCCGGCTTGCCGTAATGGATCGTGCAACTGATCCGCAACGTGTCGCTCGGCACCACCACCGCCAGCGAGTCGCCCACTTCGACGTGCACCATTTCCTGCGGCCGAAAGATCTCGCGCTTGCCTTCCTGCGGCTGGATGCCCGCCTGCTTGATCAGGTTCACATACGGCAGCGCGCTGCCGTCGCCGACGGGCGGCTCGGTCGCGTCCAGTTCGATGATGAGATTGTCGATGCCGTAGCCGTTCAGCGTGGCCAGCACGTGCTCGACGGTGTGGATGACCGTGCCGTTGGCGCCGATGGTCGTCCAGCGCGTCGTATCGCCGATGTTGCGGATATGCGGGTCGATTTCGGGTTTGCCGTCGAGATCGACGCGGACAAACTTGATGCCATGATCCACGGGCGCGGGTTTCCAGGTCATGTTGACCTTCAAACCCGTGTGGATGCCGATGCCCGAGAACGACACCGGGCGCTTGATCGTTTGCTGCTGCTTCAGCATGTGTGACGAGCTTGTAACACGCGGTGCTGTCCATTGGCAAGCCGCAAGGCCGGCGTGGACGTGACTGAAACCTTTGGGCAGCAAACCCTCACCCTGACCCTCTCCCTTCAAAAGGGAGAGGGAAATCTCCTCTCCACGCTTGTGGGGAGAGGATTAAGGTGAGCGGTGTTTCCGTGTACTGCCCAACACTTTGAATGGCACCCGGCTGGCTCTGCGGCGGGCTTTGAGATTGCAGGCACGCGTTGTTTGTGCCACAAACCCTGCATGAAACGATTGTTCTGCTCGCTTTGTCTTGCGGTGCTTTGGATGGCGTCTTCGGCGCTCCCCTCCTTGGGTGGGGCTGGGGGTGGGTCGGCCGATTCGCCAGTCATCAAGATCGTGTCCAGTCTGCCGCGCACGGGCAGCGCCAACGCGCAGGCGCAAACCATGGTCAACGGCATCAAGATGGCCATTGAGGAAGCGGGCGGCAAAGTCGGCGAGTTCACCGTCGCGTATGAAGACTGGGACGACGCCTCGCCCGAGCGCGGTCAATGGGACCCCGCCGTCGAGGCCGCCAACGCGCAGAAGGCCGTCAAAGATCCCGACATCATGGCCTATATTGGCACGTACAACTCCGGCGCGGCGAAAATCTCGATGCCGATTCTCAACCACGCCTCGCTCGTAATGGTCAGCCCCGCCAACACCTATCCCGGCCTCACGAAACCCGGCACCGGCGAAGCCAACGAGCCGCAGGTGTACCGTCCCTCGGGCAAGATCAATTACTTCCGGGTCGTCCCTGCCGACGACATTCAGGGGGACGTTGCGGCGCATTTCGCCCGGGAAATCGGCATCAAGAAAGCCTTCGTCCTCGACGACCGACAGCTCTACGGCAGGGGCGTAGCGGGCGTGTTCCAACGCGTCGCAAGCAAGCTCGGCATCGAGATTGCCGGACACGAAGGCATTGACGAGAAGGCAGCAAATTATCGCTCTCTCGCCACGAAGATTAAGGGCACCGGCGCCGACCTCGTTTACTTCGGCGGTACGACCCAAAGCGGCGCCGGTCAGCTCGCGAAAGATTTGGTCTCCGTCGGCGTGCACGCCAAACTGATGCTGCCCGACGGCTGCCGCGAGCAGGCGCTCATCGACTCAGCGGGCAAGGACAACCTCGACGACCGCACCTACGTGACGTTTGGCGGGCTACCGCCGAGCCAACTCAAGGGACGCGGCAAGGAGTTTTACGAGAGCTACAAGAAGAAGTTCAATGCCGAGCCGGAGGCGTACGCGGTGTACGGTTATGAAGCCGCGCGCGTGGTGCTGGACGGCATCAAGCGCGCCGGCAAGAAAGACCGCGAAGCGATCCGCGCCGCCATCGCGGGATTGCGCGACTTCGACGGCGTCCTCGGCAAATGGTCCTTCGACCAAAACGGCGACACCTCCCTCAAAGTCATGGTGGTCGAGACCATCAAGGACGGTAAATTCACTCCCGTGAAGAT
>JBGPVO010000264.1:0-3414 GCA_041491705.1 Verrucomicrobiia bacterium | reverse complement strand
TTGACGAGGACGACTACCGGCTACGGTTGGATGTTACGCGGTTCTCCGTCGGATTCATCCGCGCCGGATACACGCAGAATCGGACTTATTACGATGACTGGGGCGGGTTCTACCGGCCGTTCACGCCGCCGGCGTTTCGGTTGGGCCGGGACCTGCACCTGGATGATGGCAATATCTTCGTGGACCTGGGGTTGACCTTGCCCGATTTGCCCCAGTTGACACTTGGTTACGAACGCCAGTTCCGCAACGGCACGAAGTCGTTGCTCGAATGGGGCGGCGTGCAGCAGGGCACGACCGAAAGGAAGATTTTCCCGTCGTTCAAAGACATCGACGAAACGGTGGACATTCTCAAGTTGAACCTCGATCACCACGTTGGGATCGTCAGCGTCGCCAACCGTCTCCGCTTTGAGCACTACCGCGCCGATGACAGCACCTTCGACAAAGGCTCGACGAACCTGACGACCGGGGCGAACCAGGACGTCACGATACACGAAGAGTCCAGGTACGACCTGCTCTCCAACGTCTTCCACATGGACAGCCGCGCGAACGACAAAGTGTACTGGTCAGCCAGCTACCTGTATAGCCGCATGGACGGCGACGCGGGGCTGCAGCTCGACACCACTCCGTTCGCCACGGTGTCGCCGACGGCGGATTCGGTGAAAGACTGGTTCACCCATTCGGTCAATCTGGACCAGGACTCCCATGTGGCGAACGTGAACGCCCTGATCGGTCCTTTCAAACAGTTGTCCTTCTATGGTGGCGCTCAAGCCGAGAGAACTCGCGGCAGCGGCAACGCCGAGGCCGACCTGCTGCAACTCCTCGGGAGTTTCACCAACTCCCCCCTGGCCCTCATCCGCAGTGACACAGACAAAGAGAGCCTACAAGAGACCCTTGGCGCCCGGTTCACCGGCATCCCGCACACGACGGTGTATGCCGATGGCCAATGGAGGGAGGTGCAGTACTCCCTGTCCCAGTTTGAAACCGACGACAGCGTCACGAATGTGTTCCGCAACACGGACACGGATGTGTTTCGCCAACAATACACCGTTGGCTTCCATTCGTCCCCGTTTCGCCGCGTCACGTTGTCCGCGCACTACCGGCGGATCATGGAGGCCAACCACTACGACAACACCGCGAACATCTCCCCGGGCTATCCCGGCTTCATCACCGAGCAGGATTTCACCACCGATCAAATCGTTGCCAAGCTCGTCGTGCGGCCAACCGCGAAACTCACGACGGCATTCCAGTACAAACTGGCCTCAACCGACATCCGCACGGCGAACAAAAGCATCGTGTTCTCCGGCAGCACGCTGGTCCTGGCCGGCTCGGAGCTATCAGGCAATTATGATGCGAACACCTATTCGGTCAACGCCACCCTGACGCCCCTGTCACGGCTGTATCTCACCAGTTCGTTCTCGTTCCAGGACACACGCACCGTCGCCTTTGCCAACAACGCGCCGTCCGTACAGCCGTATCGGGGCAATGTGTACACGGTGTTCGGTGCCGCTGGCTATGCGCTTGATGCGAAAACTGACGTGACCATCGACTACACATTCTCCCGTTCTGAGAACTCCCAGGAAAACTCAGCGTCCGCTCTGCCCTTGGGCCTCAACAACCAACGCCATGCCCTGACCGCTGGCCTGACGCGGCGGATTCGCAAGAACATCATCGCGCGCGTCCGCTACGGCTTCTACGAATACGACGAAAGCAGCAACGGTGGTATCAACAACTACCGCGCCCATCTCGCCAGTGCCTCCTGCACCCTGGCATTCTAGCCGGTGTGAGACGGGTCGGTGGCGACAATGGCACAACGCGCTCCCGGGCTTCACATCCCCATCGGGGCTGTTGCGGCAATCTATTTCTCCTCCCCGACGAGCTTGCCGGTTTCGTCGAACGTCACCGTGACTTTCTTTCCGTCGTTCTTACCCTCGATCTCGTAGGTCGTCCGGCCGTCCTCGACGCCCTTCGAGGCGTTCAAGCCCGTGGCGCCATGAAAATACTTCTCCGCCGCTGTTCGGACCGCCTCCGGCAATTCGCTGTACTCCACACTGGTTTCGGTTCCAACAACCACGCCGTCCATGGCAATCGTGTATTCCGTGTGCCGGCCATTGATGGTTGCCTCGACATCGTAAACGGTCTTCCCGTTCTCCACTTCCTTGTCAATCTTCTCGATCTTGCCGCCCGCGGTAAGCTTCTCCACAACGGCCCGAGCGGGTGCGGTCAACTCCGCGACCGAGGTGTGCTTGGCCTTGACCGATGCACAAGCGACGGCCAGGGCCGCCAGCCCCACTACCATCACGAACGCCATGATCGAACGGCTGATGCGAATTTGCATGTTGCGTGTCTCCTTCGGGTTGATGGTTCTCAAGTTGTAATCGCCAGATTACAGCCTACTACGTTAAGAATGGATTAGCGGTCAAGTGTTTTGCCGCCGCCGTTGCTAACTAGGGCACCAGCCCCTGCGGGACAAGCCCCTATGGGACGAGCCGCACGCGGTAGTAGCGCGAGGGGAAGTTGGTGGCGGCGCCAACATCGAGGTAGTTGGTGAATGAGTCGAGGGTATTGGTAACAATGAACGCATCGGCAAAGTTGTTGGTGAAGTAACTGCCGGTACCATCACCCGCGGTCCGTTGCAATGCGTTTGTCTTGCCGGGACCCATCATCCAGGTTACGCGCAGGTTGTTGCTCTCTTGTGCAATCGAGGCGATGTGGAATGACGACGCGCTGTTGGTCGGGACGGTACCCGTGAGAAACTCCTGAAGATTCGACATGCCGTCGCCGTCCGGATCGCAGGTGGCACAGGATCCGGGGTTATTGGTCGTTGAGCCGTTGCCGGGAGGAAAATACTGCGCCCGCCACGAATCGGGAATCCCATCGCCCACGCTGTCGGTCCCACCAACCACCGTAATACTAACGGTGGCGGGGGCGCTGTTGGTCAAGCCGTCGTTCGCCAAGAACGTGAAACCATCGGACCCGGTGAAGTTCGCCGTTGGCGTGTACGTGATGGCACCGGTTAGGCTGCTAAAATTCGATAGCGTGCCGTGGGCAGGCAAGCTGTTGGTGCGGAACGTGATCGGGTTGCCGTCCGGGTCGCTGCCGGTGAGGGTCAGGTTCGCGGCGGTGTTGGCAGTGACAGATACCGTCTGGTTGCTGGCCACGGGCGGGTTGTTTACCGCGCCGACCGTGATGCTGACGGTGGCGGGGGCGCTGTTCGCTATGCCGTCGTTGACAAGGAATGTGAAACTATCAGACCCAGTGAAATTTGCCGTGGGCGTGTAGGTAATTGCGCCGGTGGCGGTGTTGAAGTTCGCCAGCGCGCCATGTGCCGGCAGACTGTTGGTGCGGAAGGTGATCGGGTCGCCATCCACGTCGCTGCCTTTCAAGGTCAGGTTCGTGGCGGTGTTGATATTGACC
>JBGPVO010000263.1:0-3415 GCA_041491705.1 Verrucomicrobiia bacterium | reverse complement strand
TCTCCGACGCGATTGCGCCAGCCAAACTTCTTCTCAGCGGCGCGCGATGCGACGAAATCCATCGGCCCCGACAGGTACACGCGGGCGCCTTGCAGCAGGCCCCGTTGGTTGTTGGATCGCCCCATCCACCCAATGCTACGCGGAGTCCTCCGCCACCTCAAGCGAAACATGGTTGCCGTTAACCAATTGACTTATCGTTGTGGTTGTCGCAGCTTCCATACGGGCGTATTCGCGAGTAACTGAGGAAGCGACGCGATGAGACCTTTGGTCTTGGTGGTTGTCCTGACCGCAGTTTTCTTCGGCACACAACCGCACCTGCGAGCCGAGGAGTACTTCTCATCGAACTTGCAGGTGGCACTTGCCAGTGACAATGACACCAATGCGCCTATCGCGCGCAGAGACTATCTGCTCTCCTATCAAGACGAACAGTGGCCGAAGAAATACCTCGAATGGCTCTGGAAAGATCCGGTCAACTTGTTCACGCGGCCGGCCTTCTGGGGCGGCGAACAATGGAAGACCTTCGGCATCGAAGCGGGAATCACCGGCGCGCTGTTCCCCGCCGACGAGCCGCTCCGTGACTTTTCCCAGGACAGTCGCAATAAACCCGCGGATTCCGTCCTTAAACCAATCGACACGGTGTTCGGCAATTACCCGGTGGCGCTGTTGAGTGGCGGCATGTTTTTTTCGGGCCTCGGCTTCCACAATGAGAAACTGGCCGATTCTGGTTTTCTGTCTTTGGAGTCAGTGGCCTATGCCACGATCATCGATGTTGGCATCAAGGAACTCACCCAACGCGAGCGGCCGCGGTCGGCCCAGGACCAGTACCAGTTCCACGGTCCCGGCGGCTCGGTGCATGGCAGTTCGTCGTTCGTCTCGGGCGACACCATCGCCGCGTTTGCCTTCGCATCCAGTGTTAGCGAAGTCTGGCAAAACCCGTGGGTGACCTGGCCGTTGTACATCCTGGCGGGCGGCGTCGCCGCGGAACGCATGGAGGTCAACGCGCATTGGTTCAGCGACGTGGTGGGCGCTGCATTCCTCGGTCACGCCATCGGCAAGACCATCGTGCGAATGCATTATCGTCACGATATCGAGGGCAAGGTGACGCCCTACGTTGCCGACCACACCGTCGGCCTTCAGGTCACCTTCCAATTCTAGGCGTTGCGAAGAAGGACATTGCCGGCGCGACAGGCAACCACGCCAATCACTCAGCGCCCCTGAACTGATCCTGCTTGTTCTTGAACAGGACGTTGAACGTCGTCAGCGAGCCGTAGCAGCGCGTGATGTATTGTTGGAACTCGACCTTCTCGGCGTCACTCAGTTTCTCGTGGCTATTGATCTTCTGTTCCAGCACGCGAAGGTTGTTCCGCAACATCACGACCTTGTGAAAGAACACGTCCAGCGGAACCTCCTTGGCCTGCAAGCTGGCGTCCACCGGATGAAGCATCAGCCGCCCGCCATGCCAGCGGCTCCCGAGTTGCTCCACGACCTCCCCGGGTTTCTCCACGCCAAGTTCGGTCAGCACGGCCCGAGTGGTTTTCTCGATAAACTGCGTCAGCGGCATGTCGAGCCCGGTGACGGATGCACGGGCTTCCGCCGCCTCCAAATCGCTGGTCTCGGGTGCAATGGTCCGCATCGCGTCATCAAAACGTATGTCCGCCGTGTTCTCGGTGATGGACTTGACGATGCCCATCCCGTGTTGCGGATGCTTCACCTTCATTCCAACATGCAGTTCCTGGGTTTTCATAGGATCTCCAATAAGACTGGTTCAACTAACCGCGGCCCCTGAGTTTGCGGTAGCGGCGAATAAGCGCGTTGGTGGAGCTATCATGCTTCAGCGGCGGTTCGTCCTTGCTCTGCAGTTCGGGCGTGATCCGCTTGGCCAGCACCTTGCCCAGCTCGACGCCCCATTGGTCAAACGAATCGACGTTCCAAATCACCCCTTGCGTGAAAACAACGTGCTCGTACAGCGCCACCAGCTTGCCCAGCACCTCGGGAGTCAGTCGCTCTGCGAGGACGGTGTTCGACGGACGGTTGCCCTCAAATACGCGGTGCGGTACGAGCCAATCGGGCGTCCCTTCCGCTTTGACTTCATCCGCAGTCTTGCCGAACGCCAACGCCTCGCTTTGTGCAAACAAGTTCGACATCAACAAATCGTGATGTTCCCCGATCGGGTTCAACGTCTTGAAGAAGCCGATGAAATCGCACGGGACCACTTTCGTCCCCTGGTGAATGAGCTGGTAGAACGAGTGCTGGCCGTTCGTGCCCGGCTCGCCCCAAAAGATCGCGCCTGTCTGGTAATCCACGCGCGCGCCCTCGAGCGTGACGTATTTGCCGTTGCTCTCCATCGTCAGTTGCTGCAGGTACGCGGGAAACCGCTTGAGATATTGATCGTACGGCAGTACCGCGACCGTTTGCGCTCCGAAGAAGTTGTTGTACCACACGCCGAGCAGTCCCATCAGCACCGGCAGGTTCTTGTCGAACGGCGCCGTACGGAAATGCTCGTCCATCGCATGGAACCCCGCCAACATCGACCGAAAGTTGTCCGGCCCGATGGCCATCATCGTCGACAGACCGATCGCCGAGCCCATCGAGTAACGGCCACCCACCCAATCCCAAAATCCGAACATGTTCGCCGTGTCGATGCCGAACCTGTTCACCTCCGGGGCGTTGGTGGACACCGCGACAAAATGCCTCGCGATAGCATGCTTACTGCCCAACACTCGCAACACCCAGGCGCGCGCGCTGTGGGCGTTGGTCATCGTCTCCTGTGTCGTGAATGTCTTCGACGATACGACAAACAGCGTTTCCTCGGCGTGGAGGTCCCGGGTCGCTTCGGCAAAGTCCGTGCCGTCCACATTCGACACGAAGCGGAACGTCAGGTCGCGCTGGCTGTAGTGCCGCAACGCCTCGTACGCCATCACCGGGCCGAGATCGGACCCGCCGATGCCGATGTTGACCACGTTGCGAATCCGTTTGCCCGTGAACCCCTTCCACGCGCCGCTGCGAACGCGATTCGCGAAGTCTGACATCCGGTCCAGCACGCTGTGGACTTTCGGCATGACGTTCACGCCGTCGACAAGGATCGAGTAACCACGCGGTGTCCGCAGCGCCACGTGCAACACCGCGCGGTTCTCGGTGATGTTGATCTTCTCACCGTAGAACATCGCGTCGATTCGCCCGCGCAGATTGCACTCCTCGGCGAGCGCAACGAGGAGAGGGATCGTCTCCTCGGTGATGCGGTTCTTCGAGTAATCGAGATACAACCCAACCTGCTCAAGGGCAAAGCGGTCACCGCGGTCCGGGGCGTCCGCGAACAGCTGTCGCAAATGAATGTCCTTGATCTTCTGGTAATGCGCCTGCAGCGCCTGCCACGCAGGTCGCTGGGCCAGAGAGAGCGTGCCCGTTGCCATATCGC
>JBGPVO010000262.1:0-3418 GCA_041491705.1 Verrucomicrobiia bacterium | reverse complement strand
GTCGGTGACAACATCGGTGCCCGCCTCCAAACCGAGCAAGCCGAAGCCAACAAGCAGATCGCCCAGGCCGCCGCTGAAACGCGCCGCGCCCTTGCCGCCGCCAACGAACAGGAAATGAAGGCCAGGACGCAGGAAATGCGCGCGAAAGTCGTCGAGGCGGAAGCGCAGATTCCGATGGCCATGGCCGAAGCGTTCCGCAGCGGCAGGCTCGGTGTCATGGATTACTACCGCATGCAGAACATTCAGTCCGACACGCGCATGCGTCAGTCCATCGCCGGGGAGGATGTTGGAAAATCCGGCCCGACCAGTTAGCCTCGTGAAACTTGCGAACATCGACGTTTTTGTCTGGCTGATCATCTTCGTGATGGTCGCCATCGCCAAGGGCTGGAGCAAATTGCAGCAGTCAGCCGACGACGATTCACCCGAATCGGGCGAAGCGCCGCCCGTGGTTCGCCCAAGACCGCAGATTCCACGACCGCAGCCACAACCACGTCCCGCCGTCGCCCCAATCCCTCGCGCTACCCGCCCTCCACCGCGAACAGTACCCCGCACCATGGCTCGACCCGTTCCTCCACCGAGACGGGGCGAGTGGAAAGTGGATGCCGACCAGATCCGTCGGTTTATTGGACAGATGAGCGGCAAGGTTCAGCCGTCGCCACCGCCGCCGCCTGCCCTACCTTCCACCGCTCGCGCGGTCGAGCCTCCGGCCCCGCCTCCGCAGCCCGAACCAGCCCGAGACGCGCCTGCCGCCACCCAATCGACGGCGAAGGCACCTGCCCCGGCACAAGCGTCACGGGCCTCAATGTGGGCAGAGGCATTGCGCGACCGTAATAACATCCGCAACATCATCATTTCCGCTGAAATCATCGGCCCGCCAAGAGCCGAATCGACCTAGCCGGCCCTGACCGTTACACCCATTGTATTCATCCGTACGGTTACGAATTGGCGTCCGTTATGCTTCCAAGCCGTACGGATGAATAACGCCGCAAACAATCAATCATACGCATACATCTGGAGCATAAGCTCTTATGACTAGCACAAATCTCCGGCGGAACGACCAAGGGTTTAGTTTGGTCGAAATAATGATCGTCGTCGCAGTTATCGGATTACTGGCCGCCTTGGCCATTCCTTCCTTTGTCAAAGCGCGCAAGCAATCACAGGGACGCCGCATCCTGAATGATGTCCGACAAATGGACGCAGCCATCGATCAGTGGGCCATGGAAAAGACCAAGCTGGACGGCGACGCCATCGACACCACCGCCGCGCAGAGCTACTTGAAGTTTCCCTGGACCACAACCGACCTGTTCGGGCATCCTTACAACGTTTCGGTGGTAGGCACCGCGCAGATTTCGATCAACGCAACAACCAAAACCACCTTGGATGGCGTGGGTATCGACTGGGGCAAGTACTGAGAAGTCGCGCGCAGTGGTAGCCTCGGTCACGCTTCTCCCGCCCAGCACAACGCCGGCAATCCGGCCCGACGATGCACTTTCCCGGACGTGAATCGTCTTGCCCTTCGCTGCCAAATTCCGTATTCGGGAGACGATGTGTTACGCACACGTTTCCGTCAGCAGACCGAGGTGATCATGAGAATCGGCGTCATCGGTGGCAGTGGACTCTACGAGATGAACGGCATCGCGCGAAAACGCTGGGTTGGCGTGACGACCCCCTTCGGCAGACCGTCGGACCGGTATCTGACGGGCCGCATCGGGAACCGCGATGTCGTCTTTCTGCCGCGCCACGGTCGCGGTCACAGGATTCTTCCCAGCGAGCTGAATCATCGCGCCAACATCTACGGCATGAAGAAGCTCGGCGTCACCCACATCATCAGTGTCAGCGCCGTCGGCTCGCTCAAGGAAGTGTACAAACCGACGGACATCGTTGTCATCGACCAGTTCTTCGACCGCACAAAACGCAGCAAGGAGTTCACGTTTTTCGGTGACGGCATCGTGGCCCACATCGCGTTTGCGGACCCGATCTGCCAGCGCCTGCAACAGACACTCGCGGACTGCGCCACGCGCGCCGGGGCGACCGTGCACGTGGGCGGCACGTACGTGAACATGGAGGGCCCCGCGTTCTCGACGCGCGCCGAATCACATTTCCACCGCCAGATGGGCTGGGACGTAATCGGCATGACGAACTACGGCGAGGCGCGTTGCGCCCGCGAAGCGGAGATTTGCTACGCCACGCTGGCCATGGTGACGGACTATGATTGCTGGCATGAAGCGCACGAGGCGGTGACCGTGGAAATGGTCGTGGCGAACCTGATCAAGAACTCTCAGACGGCCCAAGAGGTCATCCGCTCCGCCGTGGCGGCAGTTGACCCGGATGCGGATTGCCCCTGCCAACACGCCCTCGCGTCCGCGATCATGACCCAGCCGAAGACGATGCGGCCGGCGACGCGCCAGAAGTTGCGGTTACTCCTGCAGAAGTATCTGGTGAAGAAGTAGACCCCCGCGCCGCTCAGTGAAACATCGGGGACTGGGCCCGACGCCTCACGTGGCGCATCGCCGTGCGGTGTGCCCACTGAGGCATGGATGGTTGACTGGCTTAAACCTAACCACAGGCGAGGCGTAACAAATCCCTTGCGCCGTCGTTTCATAGATGCCCCCTTTGACGCCGAATCGAACCCAATCCGGCCGAACGAAGCCAATCGATTTTTCCCGGCAGCGCCTACGCTAACCGTTGTCATTGTTCTTGATCCGCAAATCACATCGTCAAGGAAAATTGGCTTCGTTTCGCAAAAACACCCTTTTCTTCCACCACCCCTCCTGCTTGTCAAAGAACCGGCGCGGAGCCGAAGCCCGGCGAAGCCGAGTCGGACGAGACGCGCCACCGACCTGCTGGTGGCGCAGCCACGCAACCCCTCGCGCCCCGCTGCTCTGCCTGTCAAAGCCGAGCGAAGCGAGACGCGCCACAGTTTTGCCGGTGGTGCAAAACCTCGCCGACCCTACCACCGCTCCCACACCGTGTCCAGCACAATTATCGATTTCCGATACGTTTTTACGTGGCGGCGGCGACAAATGCCTCCCACCGCCCGCCATGTACCGTGAGCTTGTCGAACCGAGCTTGGTCGAAGGGCGACCACCGCGCCGCCTGTCCTGAGCACCGCCGAAGGGCCTGCCTTTGCTTAAGGCCGTGGCACAGCCGCTTGCCCCGCACCGAGCGGGGCTTGCTCGATGAGCTTGATGACAACTGGAACTGTGACCGGTTCCTTATAGTTTTGCACGAAGCTGGCGAAGGCGGAGGAGGCGGATTCGTCGGCGTTGTCGCTGAGGACGCGGATGATGACGTACGGCACGCCGTTGGCCTCGCACACGCGCGCGATGCCTACCGAAACCATGTCCACCGCATCGGCATGGAACGTCTCCCGCAACCACTTCCGCTTCGCCGTGCTCGCAATGAAGCTCTCCCAGCT
>JBGPVO010000261.1:0-3419 GCA_041491705.1 Verrucomicrobiia bacterium | reverse complement strand
GATGGCTCGCTTCTGCACGTCGTTCTGCATCATTCCGAAGCCGAGGCTCGGCCGCACCGCCGCCACCAGGCCGACGAGGATGTAGCCCGCGTGCGCGATGCTGGAGTAGGCCAGAAGCCGCTTCACATTGCGTTGCACGATGGCCGCGCAGTTTCCCAAGATCATGCTCAACGCCCCTGTGATGGCCAGAAGCATTGTCCAACCCGAAGCGAAATGGCCCCAAAATGCCGAGCCTTCCATACCTGCAAACCCAATGAACAACACCTTCAGCAAGACAAAGAAGCTGGCCACTTTGGAACCGGTTGCGATATAGGCGGTGACTGGTGTGGGTGCGCCTTCATACGCATCCGGAGCCCACAAGTGGAATGGAACAACGGCGACCTTGAATCCGAAGCCGATAATCGTAAACAACAGTCCCGTTGCCAGCAGGGGGCTCATCGCCGCTACGCCAGCACCGCTCACCGCTTCTCGGATCGCCAGCAAGCTGGTCGTGCCCGTCACGCCATAGACGTAACTTAGGCCAAACAGCAGAAACGCGGACGAAATCGCGCCGAACATGAAGTACTTGACCGCCGCCTCTTGCGACCGCAGCTCGCCCTTATGGAACGCAGTCAGGATGTATAGCGAAATGCTCGTCAGCTCCAGCGCGACGAAGATGGTCAGCAACTCTTCCGCGCTGATGAGCAACATCATCCCAATCGCGCCAAACAGCAGCACCGTAAAATACTCGCCGACGTGTCGGCCCACGTCGTAGTCCATCGAAATCAGCACCGTAACCAGGGCCAGCGCCACGATCACAAGTTTGAAGAAGACCGACAAATCATCGACCGCCAACGTGCCTCCGAGCAGTACTGTCCGCGGATGGCCAAATAGCTGCCACAGCGGGATGACCGATGCCAGCAGGCCGACGGCGGCCGTCGCGCCGATTGTCCGCCGCCGGACGGACATCTCGGCTCGTCGCATGGAAGCGAGATCCAATGTCAGCGTGGCGATGGCAGTGATGGCCAGCACGACCTCCGCGCTCAACGCCTTCAAGACCTCGAAATAGGACACCGGCGTCATGGCGTAACCCCCGGAAACAGAGCCACATTGGCCTTGATCATATTGAGCATGATCGATGGATACACCCCGACGATCACCAACAGCGCCATCAGGATTACGGCGGCCACACGCTCCGGCAGTGAGATGGGAGGCAACGGCGGATGTGAATCGGGTCCGTCGCCATGACCGTGATCATTCCCACCGCCCGCGATCTGGTCTCGTTCCATGAATACCTTGTCGTTGGCGTTCAGAATGTAGGCGACCGTGAGCGGGATGCTCAGGCCCGCCGTCAGGGCCAATACCGGGTTCATCTTGAAAGCGCCGACAAGAATTTGGTATTCGGCGACAAACCCACTGAAACCTGGCAGGCCCATGGACGCCGCGCCGGCGATCACAAACGTCACGCACGCGAACGGAATCATCTTCGCCAGTCCGCCCAGTTCATCCAACTGCCGCGTGTGTGTCCGGTCATAGACCATGCGGCCAACGACCGCAAACAACAGGCTCGCGACGATACCGTGGGAGAACATCTGGAGAATGGCGCCGGACATGCCGATCACGTTGAGCGTCGCCAAACCGAGCAGCACAAAACCCATGTGGCTGACACTGGAGTACCCGATGATGAATTTGAAATCTTTTTGTACCAACGCCACGGCCGCGCCATACACAATCCCGATCACCGCGATCCACGCGATCCACCATTTCCAGTATTCGAAGCCCAGGGGAAACAGCATCATGGCGCCGCGGAGACAACCGTACGCGCCGAGCTTCATCACGACGCCCGCCAGCAACATCGACGCTGCCGTGGGCGCAGCCACGTGGCCGGTGGGGGCCCACGTGTGGAGCGGCCACATGCCCGCCAGAACCGCGAAACCGACGAAGATGAGCGGGAACACCCAGATTTGCACGTCGCGCGCCAGCGGGTGTTTGGCGAGTTCGAGAATATCGAACGTCTGGCGGCCCGCGCTGAAGAACATGGCGAGAATGCCGATGAACACGAGCGCGCTGCCCACGAACGAGTACAACACCAGCTTCATCGCGCCATACTCCTTGCGGGTCGAGCCCCAGATCGCGATGATGAAGTACTTGGGGATGATCGCGAGTTCGTAAAACACGAACAACAGGAACAAATCCATCGCCATGAACACGCCGTACACACCCGCGATCAACGTCAGGAAGAACGCGAAAAACTCCTTCACGCGATTCTCAATGTTCCAACTGAACAGGATTCCCGTCACGCACACGAAGCCGTTCAACACGACGAGTGGGAAATTGATTCCGTCGACAGCGAGATGGTATCGCACGCTGAGAGGCGCTGGAATCCAGGAAACATTCACAATCTGCCAGAAGCCATCCCGCAACGGGCCGTGCGCGATCTGCGCGTTGACCCACGCATTGTAATTGAAGTAGTTCTGGAGCGCTACGAGCAGCGCCCCCACGCCGGTGGCCAGCGCGACCCAGCGGATGAGGTTCTTCGCGTCGCGTGGCAACAGCAGGATCAACCCCGCGCCGAGGAGAGTCAGATAAATTGTCCAGTCGACTTGCATGATCTCGTCAGTGTCCCAGGGCCATCATGGCCTCGGGTGCTTTCTGGAACAGATGAACCAATTGCACCACCGCCGTATTCGACGCGTTGATAAACGGTGCCGGGTAAATGCCAATCCAGAACATAAACAACATCAGGACGGCGCCGATGAAAATCTCGCGTGATGTCATGTCGGTCAGGCCCTTCCACTTCTCGTTGAGCGGGCCGAAGCACACTTTCTGCATCATACCCAGCAGAAACACGGCGGTGACGACGAGCCCGATCGTAGCCAGTACCGTGACCATCGTGACGATGGGAAATGCGCCCCTGAAGACAAGGAACTCACCCACGAACCCGTTCAAGCCCGGTAAACCGAGCGAGGAAAACATGGAAATGCCAAGCACCCCCGCATAGATGGGCAGGATCTTTCGCAGGCCGCCGTATTCCTCCAGCTTGCGCGTGTGCGTGCGGTCATAAATCACGCCGACGAGGAAGAACAATGCCGCCGAACTGATACCGTGGTTGAACATCTGCAGCACGGCGCCGTTGAGCGCCGCGGCCTTGTCGTTCATGACGTCCGCCGCGTTCGGCGCCGATGCGACCGTCGCGAAGATGCCGAGCATCGCGTAGCCCATGTGGTTGACCGATGAGTACGCCACCAGCCGCTTGAAATCCGTCTGCGCCAGCGCCGCGAATGCTCCAAACACGATGCTTGCCAAAGCCAGGAACAGCAGCACGTTCACGTGCGCCTGCACCTGGTCTGGGAAAATTGGCAGGATGATTCGCAGGAAACCGTACACGCCCATTTTCAACAGAATGGCCGCCAACACCATCGAACCGCCGGTAGGCGCCT
>JBGPVO010000260.1:0-3429 GCA_041491705.1 Verrucomicrobiia bacterium | reverse complement strand
CCGTTATTGTTTTCCGAATTCTCATGTCTGCTGGGACGAACATCTGGCGTGTTTTGCTGGCTGCGGGCTGCGTTGCGTTCCTGCATTCGACGGCGCGCGCTGATACCAATCCACCACCGCCGGGCATTACTGCCGCGCCTCAACCGAGCGACTCGGAGCGGTTTTTTACCCAGTACGCCAAGGCGGTCCAGTTGGTGCGCCAAAACGGCCATCAGGAAGCATCGGTCATCATGGATCTGCTATGGCGCAACCTCGGCAGTTCGCCATGGTTCGAGATCGCCCTGCTCAAGCACGCGGAGCTGAACGAAGTTTCGAACCCGTCCGTGGCGCTTCAGGACTACGATGTGTTGCGCAAACGCATCGAGAACGCGCCGTACTTTCAAGGAACCGCCGGGCGCGCGCCGGTCTTTCGCTCGGCGCTGCTCGGAGCCGTCATGCGCGGCATCAACCGCATCCATATCCTGCGCATCCGCGAGGCGCTCGACCGCTACCGGGCCCGGTACCGTCAGTACCCGGAATCGCTGGTGAAGTTGTCCATCTTCAATTACGTCGATATGGAAGACATCTACAATTCCGAGGGTCGCCTGTTCCGATATACGCCGACGGGGCAGCAATTTACGCCGTCCATATCCTATCAGCGCTACGACCTTGAGTCTCTTCCTCCCGAGCCATTCTTCGTCAACTCGCCCAAAATCAATGGCACCACCCGCGTGGGTGAAAACACCAACCAATACGCCGCGGTCATCCTGGTTCCGGATCGCATTGACTGGCAATCCGTGGTCGAGGGCCAGACCCTGGGAGGTTTCTTCGTTGCCGCCGTCGATCGCGGCGGAGCGGTCGTCTGCACCTCCGAGCGCGTGCTGGTCTTGCCGGTGCCCCAATGACTGGTGGCATGTCAATCGCCCCATCTTCCCCTCGCATTCCTAACATTTGGCTAATACCATGAAATCCCTATGAAACTGACATTTTTCGGCGCGACGCGCACCGTGACCGGCTCGAAATACGTCCTGCAAGCCAACGGGAAAAACATCCTCATCGAATGCGGCATGTATCAGGGTCACCGCGCGGAGTGGTTGGAGCGCAATACCCATCTGCCATTTGACAGCTCCAAGATCGACGCCATGCTTCTCAGCCATGCGCACATCGATCACACCGGCGTCATTCCCGTGCTCGGCCGGAGCGGTTTCCGCGGCAAGATTTATTGCACCGACGCCACCGCCGATCTCTGCGGCGTGATGTTGATGGACAGCGCCCACATCCAGGAACAGGATGCAGCCTTCCTGACCAAGAAAAACGCCAAGAAAGGTCTCCCGCCAGTCCAACCACTGTATACGCAAGCCGACACGCAGGCCGTTCTCGGACAATTCCAGCCGGTCGGCTCTTACAATCAGCCCGCCCCCATCACGGATGGCGTGACCGCCACCTGGCTCGATGCCGGTCACATGCTGGGCTCGGCCATGATCGTCATCGATATCGAGGAAGGCGGACGCAAAGTCCGCCTCGCCTTCAGCGGAGACCTCGGCCGCGGCCACAATGACATCTTGCGCGACCCTGATCACCCACGCGATGCGGATTATCTCCTGACGGAAAGCACGTACGGTAACCGCGAACACGAGTCGCTGGACAACGTCAACGACCGCGTCTGCGCCATCATCAACCGCGCCCTCGAGAAGAACGGCAAGATCATCATCCCCGCGTTCGCTGTCGGACGCACTCAGCAGTTGCTTTACACGCTCTACCAGATCACGCAGAGCCGGTGCATCCCTTCGTTGCCGGTGTATGTGGACAGTCCGCTGTCACTGCAAGCGACGGAGGTGTTCAAGCGCCATCCCGAATGCTTTAACAAGAAGTTCCACGACCTGATGATGAACAGTCACAACCCGTTCAGCATGAGCAACATCAATTACGTCGGCAGCGTCGATGAATCAAAAGCGATCAACGACTTCCAGAAGCCCTGCATCATCATCAGCGCCTCCGGCATGGCCGAGGCCGGCCGCATCCGCCATCACATCAAGAACAATATCGAGAACGACCGCAACACGATCCTCATCGTTGGCTGGTGCGCACCGCATACGCTGGGCGCACATCTTGCGTCGGGCCACAAAGAGGTCAACATCTTCGGTGAACCGTACCAGGTGCGCGCGACGGTGGAGACCATTGATGCGTTCTCTGGTCATGCCGACAAGAATGAATTGCGAGCGTGGGCGGAGCGGGTTACGGGGCCGCTCCGGGGCATCTTTGTGATCCACGGCGAGGAAGAACCCGCGCTGGCGTTCGCGGAAACATTGCGCGGCCTCCATCCCAAAGCCAACGTGCGGGTTCCCGAATTCGCCGAGTCAGCGGAACTGTAAATGCCACCCGCAGGCAAAAAAGAGGCCCCGCACGAGGCGAGGCCCTTTTGAAGCTCGAACTGTTCGAGTCAGCTTAGAGGCTTTCCTTGAGACCCTGGCCCGCACTGAAACGCACGGTCTTGGACGCCCTGATCTGAATCTGTGCACCCGTCTTCGGGTTGCGCCCCAGCCGAGCAGCACGCTTGCTCACCCGGAACGTGCCGAACCCGACGATTTGCACCGGCCCGCCCGTCTGGCAGCCTCTGCGAATCGCACGCAACACCGCATCCAACGCTCGTTCCGATGCAGCCTTGCTGATTTCCTTCCCCAATTCCTTCTGTACCACATCAACCAATTGCGCTTTATTCATAGGTCCTCCTGAAAAAGGAATAGTTTAATTAGCTCGTGCGTCCACTCGTCACCCTAAACGTCCCCACCCGTCAACCCTCCTTTTTTGCCATAGCCGGGAGCGTATCGTCAATCAAATTCGCGCTGTTAAACCAACAGCCGCCGACCGCCAAACAAGACGGCCTTGACCCACGCGAGACCTCGCCATCCCGCTGGAGAGAATCAGTCGTCCCATCCTACGGCCGCCAGCACCGCCCAAACCAGAGAAGCTGCGACTGAGAGCACGAGCATCCACGGCCATAAAACCTGCGAATTCAGCGAAAGCACCGCGGACAAGTCGAGTGGCGTCAAATTGCCCCACGGTAGCCACTTAACTGCCAGCACGGTGCCGATGGCCACCGATCCCAGCAACACTATCGGCCGCAGCCATGTGCGGCGCCGTGGCGGCAGGGCGGCGACGACACGGGCTGTGAACCCGTTGTCGCTGATGTACATATCATGTTCGCGCAGTTGTGTGTCGATCGGATCTTTTTCTTCAGGCGGATTCATAATGCTGATATCCGGATAACCATCGTTTCAATTTCTCTTTTCCGCGCAGCACATTGGTCTTCACCGTGCCGAGCGGGCAACCCAGCACCTGCGCCGCTTCTTCGTGTGACAACCCGTTTTGGCAGCACAGCACGACTGCCGCCCGCTCGTCAGAACGTAACTGTTTCAACGCGGCTGTCAAATCCAGGCGCAAACCGGCGGG
>JBGPVO010000259.1:0-3429 GCA_041491705.1 Verrucomicrobiia bacterium | reverse complement strand
CTGGCCGGCATCCCGTTGCACCTTGGCCGCCGAGGCGACCTCAGCGAGTACCAAGGCGCTCGCGACCGGCAATTCTACATCTTTCCCGGCTCCGGCCTGTTCAAAGCGAGCCCGCCGTGGATCGTGGCCTTTTCATTGGTCGAAACGCTCAAGCTGTACGGCCGCACGGTGGCCGCCATCGAACCCGAATGGCTCGAACAAGTCGCACCGCATCTGTGTCGCCCCGCGTACTCCGACATTGTGTGGAGCCCCGAACAAGGTTTTGTCTTCGCGCGTGAATCCGTCTCGTGCGGCGGCCTGACGATCATCACGGGTCGCCGGGTTCACTATGGACGCATCAAACCCGATGTGGCCCGCGAGGTCTTCATCCGCGAAGCCCTGGTGCCCGGCAACCTCCGCAGCCGCGGAGACTGGCTCAAGTCACACCTCGCGATGATTGAAACCATCCGCACTTGGGAACGCAAAATCCGCCGTCCCGAAAGCCTCCTCGATCCGCAAGCCATCTTCGACCACTTCAACCGTCTCGTGCCCGCCGACGTTTGCTCGACCAGGGATTTCGACCGTTGGACGCAACAGCATGACCCCGCGCTCGCCATGGCCATCGACGACGCGATGTATCCGTCAACCACGCCGCTCGTGCCCTCCGATTACCCGGACCAGTTAATGTTTCGCGGTCACGCCTACGAGTTGCGATACCGGTTCGCCCCCGGCCATTCGGACGACGGCATCGTGCTGCATTGTCCGGAGCGGTTACTGCCCGCGTTGCCGACTTGGGCCGCGGACTGGCTCGTACCGGGTTGGTTACCGGAGAAGGTCCGGGCGCTGATCCGTTCCCTGCCGAAAGACGTGCGCGCGGTCTGTAATCCGCTTCAGGCAATCGTCGATGACTTTCTCCAGACGCAACATTCCATGCCACTGACTCAGGTCTTGGCGGCGTTTCTGAACGCGCGTTTTCATATCGCTGTGCGCCCGGCGGATTTCGATGTGGAACGGTTACCCGAGCACCTCATCATGAAAATTGCCGTGCTCGACAGCCACGGAAAGCTGCTCCGGCTCATCCGCGAAACACCAGCCTCCGCACCGGAGGCAACACAAGTGGAACCAAGCTCCGCCTGGATGCCGACGGGCTTGTACCAGACCCGGCTGACTACCTGGCCACCGCAATCGTTGCCCGAGCACATCGTGTTGGAGAAGTCGGTGCGCGGCTACCCGGCGCTCGTCGATGAAGGAAAGACTGTCGGCGTCCGCCTGTTTCTCGACGCCCAACTCGCCGGTGAGCACCACATCGCCGGGTTGCTGCGCCTGTTCCGCATCCAGCATCACGCCTTGGTCGCCAACCTGGAACGCCGCATCCCCCTACCGGTCCCAGTCCAACTGTCGCTCAGCGTGCTCGGCGGTGAAAACCAGAGCGCACTCGAAGATTTCGTGGACCTCGTGATCGAGGAAGCGCTATTGCCAGTCACCGCCGACGTGAGGAGGCGGCCGGGCGACGAGCTTGCCGATCACTCCCACCTCCTCCTCGCGTCGGTGGCTACAAACCAACGCGATTACCCTCGCGACGCCGCGACGTTCCACCAACGCGTCGAAGCCGCCCGGACTTCCTTGCACACACTTGCCGCCGAACGCGGCGCCATCCTCGCCAAGATTATGGCCGAGCGGGATGCGTTCATTCACAAACTGACCGAACTGCGCAAAGCCAGGGCGACGGCCGCGTCCGCCGGTTCCGTTCTCGCGGAGATGCTCACCGACATCGATCATCAGCTTGCGTTCCTGTTCCGGCCAGGCTTCCTCCGCGCTGAAGAACTCTGGCGCCGGTACCCGCATTACTTCAAGGCGCTGGCCGTTCGCGTGGAGCGATTGAAGCTCGATCCGTTTAAGGACCACACCAAATGGGAAGCCATCCGTCCATTTCAGGAGTTGCTGGATGCGAAACTGGCAGCGCTGCCGGGCAGACCTCTGCCTCCTGCCCTACTCCGTTTCGCCACACTGCTTCAAGAATTCCGCGTTTCCCAGTTCGCGCCAGAAGTTGGCACTTTGGAAAAGGTTTCACCCAAGATTCTTCAGGCGCTCTGGGCCAACGTTCTCGATTTGTGGCGCACGAGCTTGGCGCCTACCGGACTGGCGGAAGCCAGCTAAGAGAGTCGAGGACGGCGAAGCACCAGCGGAGGTTCTTGACTCTCCATTCTGTTGGTTTCTCCGGACCCCTTGCACGGCACGGTCAATCGCCTGGCCTCTATGACGGGGGTTTGGTTCAGGAGGGCGGATGTAGCGACAGCGGATTCCGCGACCCAACGATTGAGTACACTTCGGTGTCGGATGAGCTTCCTGGCCATGCGACATTTGCCTTGCACGAGGTGTTAAGCAATTTCATGATGGGGGCGCTATGTCCTATCGAGCTTGGTTTCAGTGCATCAATGAACAGTGTCGGGCCACGTACCGGCTCAACGAGATCATTTACCGGTGCCGAACCTGCGGGTCGTTGTTGGAGGTGGCACACGATCTCCATGCGTTGGCGCGCCGCGACGCCAAGGCGTGGATGAAGTTGTTCGAGGATCGATACAAATCCAATGCCTGGCCGTACGGCTCCGGTGTCTGGGGCAAGAAGGAATGGATTCTGCCGCAGATCGCCGACGAGAACATCGTGTCGATGTACGAGGGCGGGACAAATCTGTTCTGGGCCGAGCGCTTCGGCAAGGTGATTGGCGTGGGCGACTTGTGGGTGAAGCTGTGCGGCAACACGCATAGCGGTTCGTTCAAGGACCTCGGCATGACGGTGCTGGTGTCGCAGGTTAAACAGATGATCAGCGAAGGCGCGCCCATCAAAGCGGTCGCGTGCGCGTCCACGGGCGACACGTCGGCGGCACTGGCGGTGTATTGCGCAGGTGCTGGCATACCGGCGATCGTGTTGTTGCCGAAGGGCAAGATTTCCATCGCGCAGCTTGTGCAGCCGATTGCCAATGGCGCGCTCGTGCTGTCGCTGGACACGGATTTCGATGGCTGCATGAAAGTCGTGCAGGAAATCACGAGGGACGAGACGATTTATCTGGCGAACTCGATGAACTCATTGCGCATCGAGGGACAGAAGACGGTTGGCATCGAGATTGTGCAGCAGTTTGACTGGGAATGTCCGGACGTGATCATCATTCCGGGCGGCAATCTCGGCAACGTGTCCGCGCTGGGCAGCGGGTTGTTGATGATGCGCGAACTCGGGCTGATCACCACGCTCCCACGCATCGTCGTCGCGCAGGCCGAGCGAGCGAATCCGCTGTACCGGTCATATCTGAAAGATTTCAAGAGTTTCGAGCCAATGCAGGCCCAGAAGACATTGGCCAGCGCGATCCAGATCGGCCATCCGGTCAGCTACGAGAAAGCTGTGCGCACGCTCCGGCAATTCAACGGCGTCGTCGAGCAGGCGACCGAACAGGAACT
>JBGPVO010000258.1:0-3450 GCA_041491705.1 Verrucomicrobiia bacterium | reverse complement strand
CAAGTCTTTAGGATTTGAAGATGAGGAGAAGAAACCTGGCTCTTGCTGAAGCGGACAAGCGCGATTAGTGTCCCGGTCGTGGACAACATTGCGCATGGGTTGACGGGGGCGGTGATCGGGTACTGCGGGTTCCGGCAGCGCGGCGGGAGTGAATCGGGCCGGGCGGCGCTGTGGACGTGCATCGCGGCGGCGGAATTTCCTGACATCGATATCGCGATGGCGTATTTTGGCGGCGACACCTACCTGCGATGGCATCGCAGTTTCACCCATTCGGCGATCATGCTGCCGTTTTTGGCGGCGCTGATCACGTGGGCGTTTTGGGAATTGTCGGGTCGAAGGAACTTTCGGTTGTTGTGGTGGGCCTCGGTGGCGGGACTCGCCTCGCATCTGTTGCTTGACTGGCTGACCAATTACGGCACGGAATTGCTCTGGCCGATCAGCGATGCGCGGTTTGCGCTGAACTGGGTGTTTATCGTTGACCCGTATGTGTGGGCGATTCTTCTAGTTGGGACGGTCGCCGCGGTGTGGACGCAACGCGAGCGGGTGGCAAGAGTGGCATTGGGAGCGGTCGGCGCATTCCTCCTATTTTGCGGCGTGTCGCGCGCGTATGCGCTGCATGTGTACGAGGCGGGTGGCGTAATGGGACGGACGGATGCGTTTCCGCAGCCGCTGGATCCATTGCACTGGACGATTGTGCGCGATAACGGCGTGGCGGTGCACTGGGTGAACGGATCGCGCAACGACACCTTCGTCCAATTTCACGATGACGAGTTGCTGCCGAAGGCGGAGGCGACCCGGGCGGTGAAGACCTTTCGGTGGTTTGCCGCATTTCCGCTGGTGGAGAGAATCCGAGAGGATGGGCACACCGTACTACGCTATCGCGATTTGCGGTTCCGTTCGCCGGTGCCGTGGGGGGGAGTGCGCGAGGGAATGTTTGTTGTGGCGAAAGTCGTCTTCGACAAGCAGGGCAACGTGATCGCGGCGGGGTTAACGAGCGACAGAGAATGAGTCGTGGTCCTGTTACTTGGCGGTCCCCGACTTTTTCGCCCGCGCCGTGTACTGCAGGTTCGGGATTTCCATGAAGGCCTGGTCGTCGATGACGAGGATCACCGGCAATGAAACGGTCGTGCCAGGCTTCAGCACATCGTCGTTCACCAATCCATGAGTGGCCCACAAATCCTGCCATGAGCCATTCTTCAACGAGGCATTGAATTTCCACAAACCGGTCGTCTTGTTATAGGACGGTTTGTTGAACGTGCACGAGCCATTGCGCCCGCGCCCCTTGCCGTCCAGGGTAAACGACACGGTTGCGCCCCCGACATCCAAGACCACGAGCTTGCCGGCAAAGATGTAATCCCGTGGCAGGGTGATCGAGCCTTTGACGGTGCACTTATCGGCGTTGGTCTTGGCGAAATTGAGGGTTCCCTGCAGCTTGCCGATGGTCAACTGGCACGCGACTGCTACCGTGAAGCTGGCGTTGGTTGAAGCGACTCCGTCATCCACTGTGACGCTCGCGACGTAGGGGCCGCAGTTGGTATACACGTGGGTCGGCGTGCTGCTGGTGGATCGGTCGCTGACATCTCCATCTCCGAAGTCCCAAGCGTAATAGAGGGTGTTACTCGCCCAATCGCCAACGTCAACGGCAAACACGTTCGTGTCCCCGGCGACCGCTACTGCCAGATTATTGAATTGCATCACGGCATTGGTTATACCCAGGCCCGATGTGGTCGGCATGATTTCCTGAATGAGGTTGGCGGTGTAGGTGCCGCCATCCGAGGTGACAGTAATCGTGCGCGGGTTCTGCGAATTGCCATCGTTCCAGCCCGTGAACGTCCAGCCTGAATTGGGGGTGACCGCGATCTGCTTGTGGGCCCCGACCGAGTAAGAACCACCACCACTTACCGCGCCGCCGTTCGACGGGCTGGCCTGTACCGTAACCAGCGCCGTGTTCCCAGATACAGTGATGGTGGCTGGTTGTGAATTGGTGAGCAGACCATCGGACACAAAAAAACTGACGTTGTAGGTGCCAGTTTGGCTGAGGCTTGGAGTCCAGGAGAAAGCGCCGGTGGAATCGTTGAAGGAGGCGCCGGCAGGTAGTGACGTGGCCCAATAGGTCAGGTTGGAACTGTCGGGATCAGAGGCCGAGACCGTGAATGCGAGAGATTGGTTTACAACCACCGACTTGGGGCCGATCGGTGCGAGGACGGGAGGTTGGTCAGCATCCAGATAAAGCTGCTGAATCTCCGCCGGTATCAGGGTGCGGTTGTAGACGCGCAGGTCATCGATCAGGCCGTCGAAGAAATAGCCCACCGCGTAGTTTCCATTCTCCGCACCCATGCGGGTTGACCCGCTGGGATTCATCACAAAGTTGCCACCCCAATCGGGATTGCCGCCGTAGTCAGGGGCTTCGTTGACTCCGTTGACATACACCTTGATGGTGGATTTGTCGTAGACGATGACGACGTGGTACCAGTTGTTGTCCTGGATTTCGCCGAGCGCGAAATAGGTTTGTTTCCAACCGGTGGTTGTCTGGCCCTCGAGGATCAACGCGTTGGTCTGAACCCAGAACTTGAATCCGCTCGTGCCATAGGTCGAGCGCACGCAGAAGAAGACCCCTTGCCCGGCGGCATCGCGGGGTTTGAGCCAGGCGGACACGGAGAAGTTGTTGGTCAGGTTCAACTTGTTGCTGTCGAGGCTGACGTAGTCATCGACGCCATCGAATGCGAGGGCATTGCCGATTCTGCCCGGGATCCAGCCGGAAGTGGTGTTGTAGTTGAAATTGAGCAGGGTACCGGGGTTGGAACCGGCGGAATCGGAGGCGGAGGCGCCGGAAGTTTCATCGCATTTCCACCAGTCGATGAGCCCGTCGGTGCTGCTGCCAAGCACCGAGATCAGGGTGGTCGTGGAGACGCTTAGCCCGCGCGCATCGGTGGCGGTGAAGGTGATGGAGTAGGTGCCGAGTTGGCCGGCGGTGGGGGTCCAGGAGAAGGTCCCGTTGGTGGGATTGAGGGACGCGCCTGTCGGTAGGGAGGAGGCGGAGTAGGTAATCGGGTCGTTGTCCGGGTCAGTGGCCGGGACCGTGAATTGGAGCAGCTGGTTTTTGAGGACGCTTTGATTGCCCAGCGGCGCCAGTACCGGCGGCAGGTTCACCGGTGGCAGCGCGGCCATGACATTGCTGAGCAGGGCGGACGCGTCGGAGCTGTTGGAGCGAAATAGCACCGGCGTCTCCGTCAGCGAGTTGACGGTCACGCTGTTGCCAAAGATATCCGTTGCCGCCAACGTGCTGTTCGTGTTGACGGGCACCGTGTTGCCCTCGACGGTCCACGCCAGGACCAGCGAGGTGTTGTCGGCACGGCGCCACGCGTACAGGAACACATTCGTTCCGGGGCAGCGCATGTCCACATATGTGGACCGGTTCAGCCAGTAACAGGTCATCAGGAATGCCGAGGT
>JBGPVO010000257.1:0-3457 GCA_041491705.1 Verrucomicrobiia bacterium | reverse complement strand
CTGGCGCCAGTGAAAGAGTACAGATTGGTGAAGTTGCCGTTCAGACTGATTCGGAACACGGTCCCGTAGTTGCTCGCCCCGCCGGTGTAGGTCGTGCCGTAGAAATTGCCGTCGTTGTCCTGCACAAGTCCACCAATTGGGTCGCTCCCATCGCTGCCACTCAACGAGTAAAGATTCGTAAAGTTGCCGTTCGGACTGATACGGAACACGGTCCCATAGTTGCTCGCCCCGCCGCTGTAGGTCGTGCCGTAGAAATTGCCATCACCGCCCTGCACAAGGTCAGGAGTTGGAGTAACTCCATCACTGCCGATGAATGAGTGGAGATTCGTCAAGTTGCCGCTCGGACTGATCCGGAACACCGTGCCGCATCCGAAGTTGCAATTCTTGCTCGTCCCGCCGTGGTAAGTCGTGCCGTAGAAATTGCCGTCACCGCCCTGCACCAGCCCAGCGAATGGATTGTACCCATCGCTGCCACTGAACGAGTGGAGATTTGTCAAGCTGCCGTTGGGAGTGATTCGGAACACCGTGCCGCAACCATTAGGGTCAGAATTTGTGTTACCGCCGAACTCGGTGGTGCCGTAGAAGCTGCCGTCGCTGCCCTGCACAAGCCGACCGGATGGCTTGCACCCATCACTACCGCCAGTGAACGAGTAAAGGGTGTTCAGCGTCTGCCCGTTTGCTCTGCCGAAGTGTGCGGACAGAAGCAGGAGGACAATCGCAAGCCGTCTCGACATTTTCATGGTCGGGCTCCCTCTGGAAGCGACGCAAGTCTGAGGTGCACCTGCGACCGCGGACATCAAAGACGCATAACGCTTCTCACGTTCCTTATACACCACTCCTGCATGCCTTGTCGAGCCCAATAACCTTGGTTTTCCCGGCGAGGTACTGCGCAAGCAGGGGCGCCCGCTACGACGCAGTCTGGGCAGACGCAGGGGTCTGCCCCTACGGCAGACTCGGCCACGCCAAGGGGGGCTGCTCCTACGACACCTTGGGCAGACGCGGAGGTCTGCCCCTACAAGACCCGGGCACGCAGGGTCTGCCCCCACGCGTGATATTTCTATCAGAATTTTGTTGCGCGGATTATCGATTTTTGATAATATGAGGTTTGTTGGAGTTGTTCTTTGACAAGTTAGCGGGAGAGCGGCGGCGGTCACTGGGTGGCTGTCCAAGAAGGACGGACGCGCCCGATGATCTTGCGCACCAATAAGCGCCGCGTGAGCCACGCGGCCTACAATTCAATGGGCTGGTCAGCGGTTTGAGCATGGCGCTGTGAAGTTGTTGGTTCAATTGGGAGATGAGACGCTCGAAGAGTGCCTCTTTTGCGAAACGAAGCCATTTCTGGCATTGACTTGCGTTCTGCGCATGTGCTTAAAGTAGAACTTGTTACGTGCGGAAACTTCTTGGAAATTGGGGCTTTTTGGCACAGGAATCGAACCCAAAATACAGGCATAATAGGCAGCTAATCGGTGCATTCGGGGGCTGTATGAGCGGGTTTGGCGATTCTCTTTGGGATCTCGGCGTTCCGAAAGCCTTCGGAGCGCCGCTACACGGGCTTTTCGAAACGCTGGTGCTATCAGTGAACCAATGTCAGCGCGACCACGCCGGCGACGGCGATGACGCCCCCCACAACGGACTGCCACCCCGGACGGTCACCCTCAAACCGGTACGCCAAGGGGATCACCACCAACGGCAGTGTGGCGACGATCGGCAAGACGATACCGCTAGGCGTGGTGGATAACGCCCATTGATAGCAGCTCACGCCGATCACCGGCCCGCCGAGTGTATTGACGATCACCCACGGCCACGATTTGCGCCATTCCCTGCGAACGACAGTGCCGGCTGGCGGGCGCCGTGCTCGCAGTACGATGAAGTATATCGCGGCGACGCCGACGCCGCCAATGACGCGCTGGTACGCCGCCGTGCCGCCATCAATGACCAAGCCCGCTTGTGCGGTAACCAGAAATGCCTTGCGGCTGAGCACCGCACCGCCACCCTGCCCGATGGCCGCCAACACGCCGAAGATCGTACCGCTGAAAAGATGTTTGCGGTCCATGCGAACGTGGCTCCTCGGCGCAAGTCCCACCGCCACGCCAGCCAGAATGACGAGACCAGCGACCATTTGCGCGACGGTCAGCGTCGTCCCCAGCCAAACCCATTCCACCACCGCGCCGACCGGCGCTGCGAGACATTGCGAGAGCAGCAGTGTGAGACGGGAACCCAAGCGGGGCAATGCTTCATACAAGGCGAGATCGCCCAACCCGAAGCCGACGAACCCGCTCCAAACAAAGAACGACAAACCCGCACCGCCGAGCCCCTTGCCAAATGTGTGTGCCCACAGCGCGAGGAGAGCGGTCGCCAAACACAGCCGCGTGAGGTTTGCGACGGGGCCCCCCAGATGCCGCGTCGAGCGCGTGGCACAGACAACGGAGACCGACCATAGCAGGGTCGTGAGCAAGGCGGGCAACATGGTGCGCCGGAGATAGCAGATGCCCGCCGCCAAGACAAGCGTTTGGAATGCTTCTTGGGAAGGCTATTCCTTCGAGATGCCGATATACGGCGGCTGTCCCTTGACGCGCTCAACAGTCATGGTCAGCCCGTACTTCTCCGCAAGCAACCACAACGCCTGGCGACGCGTGACCTGGCTTGCATGCAACGCAACTCTTAGTGATTCGACCGGCGCATCTGCCCTGGCGATGGCGAGCTTCATACCCGCGAACGCGTCGGTGAGCGGAAGGTTTACGACACGAAGATTGGTGATGTCGACGTTCACGACAGTATCCAGCCACTGGTCCGACGAGTTGTCAGACGAACGCAGGAAGTGTTGCGGCGGTCGCACCGACGTCGCGCAGGAAACCGCAAGTGAAACCAAAAGTGCCGGGAGCACAACGCGCAAGGGCCGGGCGCTCATTGCATGGTTGGATGTCTTGATCATAATTCCGTGGCTGGACGATACCCGATCGCCGTCGAGTTGCTAGTGCAGCACACTCAAGGGTGGCTCGTTAAGTTGCTTCTTCAGTTCCTCTTCTCCGCCGGGTGTGAACGGCCGGATCTGGCGATCGGTGATGGGCGCTTTCCGGGTGGTGTGATCCACTTGCTTACTGGTCTGGTCGTTCTGCTTGTCAACCGTGGCGCGCTTGGCGGTGAAGTTCGCTTTCGGCAGGACTGGCAGGGAAACCGTGGACATATCGCGCGTGCTGAGGTCCACGTTGTTCAAATCAACGCCCTGGAATTTCAAGACGCCCTTGGTGAGTGGCGACCCGGGCACATCACGCGTCGGCTGGGAGATTGTGTCGAACGGCACGTTGCTGTAGCTGACGGTCTTGCCGTTTACGTCAGCCAGTTTCGTGCGATCAACGGGTATCCGTGGATCTGTCCATGCGCCTGCCCGCGGTGACAGAACCGCGACGAGGGCAACCACCAGAAGTTTCCGACCGTGCTTCATGTTTTCTGTGTGATG
>JBGPVO010000256.1:0-3458 GCA_041491705.1 Verrucomicrobiia bacterium | reverse complement strand
ATTTCCTTCGCCACCGTCACGCCGTCCTTGGTGATCGTCGGCGAACCAAATTTCTTGTCGAGGACCACATTACGGCCCTTCGGTCCGAGCGTGACCTTGACGGCCCGGCTCAGTTTCTCGACTCCGCGCAGCAACGCCTTGCGCGCGTCCTCATCAAACAGCAATTGTTTTGCAGCCATGGTAAATCACTCCTTTTGTGTGTTCGCGCTATTCAATCACGCCGAGAATGTCGTCCTCGCGCATGATCAGGTAATCCTTGCCATCAATCTTGATCTCCGTGCCGCCATATTTGCTGATCAGCACGCGATCACCTTTCTTTACTTCAAACGGAATGAGCTTGCCGTGCTCATCCCGCTTGCCGGTGCCCACCGCAATGACCTTGCCTTCCTGCGGTTTCTCCTTGGCGGTATCCGGGATGATAATCCCGCCCTTCTTCACTTCCTGGTCTTCGAGCGCCTGCACCAGCACCCGATCGCCCAACGGTTTTACACTCATGGTTCTTCTGACTCCTTTGGTTGTTCGTTGAACAGGCGTCTCGCCTGTCGATCAGTTCACAGACGGACAGGCGAGACGCCTGTCCAAACAAGCTCACTTCTTCTTGTCGTCGTCCACCATCTCGAAGTCGGCGTCCACAACGTCGCCTTCCTTGCCGCCGGACTTCTTCGCCTCCGCGCCGGCTTCCGTCTTTGGCTCGCCAGCCGGGCCGGCCCCGGGGGCCGCATCCGTGCCGGACTTCTCGCGCGCCTTCGCGTAGATGTCCGAGGAAACCGCGTGCCACACCTCCGTCAATTGCTCCTCCGCGCTCTTCAGGTCGTCATAACTCTCGCGCTTGAGCGCGTCCTTGACCTTCTCGATGGCGTCTTCGAGCTTCTTCTTCTGGTCGCCGCTGATGATGTCTTTGTGCTCCTTCATCAGCTTGTCGGTCTCGTACACCCGTGCGTCACACCGGTTCTTCAATTCGACCTGCTCGCGCAGCTTCTTGTCCTCCTCGGCGTGCGCTTCGGCTTCCTTCTGCATTTTTTGGACTTCTTCCTTCGAGAGGCCGCTCGACGCGGTGATGGTAATCTTCTGCGACTTGCCCGTGCCGAGGTCTTTGGCGCTGACGTGCAAAATCCCGTTGGCGTCGATGTCGAAGGTCACTTCGATCTGCGGCACGCCGCGCGGCGCGGGTGGAAGATCCGTCAGGTGGAAACGGCCAATCGTCTTGTTGTCGCGCGCCATCGGGCGTTCGCCCTGCAATACATGGACTTCCACGCTCGTCTGGCTGTCGGCAGCGGTCGAGAATATCTCGCTCTTGCGGGTGGGGATCGTGGTGTTGCGCGGGATCAACGTCGTAAACACGTTGCCGAGCGTTTCGATTCCGAGCGACAGCGGCGTCACGTCAAGCAATACGATGTCCTGTTTGACCTGACCCGTGAGCACCCCGCCCTGAATACCGGCGCCGACCGCGACGACTTCGTCGGGGTTGACGCCCTGGTGCGGCGCCTTACCGATGAGTTTGCGCGCGGTTTCGATGACCTTCGGCATACGGGTCATGCCGCCGACCAGCACCAATTCGTCTACTTTCGACATGTCGAGCTGGCCATCGCGCAGGCAGGCTTCGACCGGGCCAATCGTGCGTTCAACGAGTTCGTCGCAAAGTTGTTCGAGTTTTGCCCGCGTGAGTTTCTTGACGATGTGCTTCGGTCCGCTCGCATCAGCGGTGATGAACGGCAGATTCATCTCGTATTCCATCGCACTGGAGAGCGCGATCTTGGCCTTCTCGCTTTCCTCCTTGATGCGCTGAAGGGCGTCGGCCTGCTTCTTCAGATCGATGCCCGTCTCTTTTTTGAAATCGTCGATGACCCAGTTCATGACCCGCTCGTCGAAATCGTCACCGCCGAGATGCGTGTCGCCGTTGGTGGCGAGGACCTCGAACACGCCGTCGCCGATGTTCAACAGTGAAATATCAAACGTGCCGCCGCCGAGGTCATACACGGCGATGTGCTCGTCTTTCTTCTTGTCGAGGCCGTACGCGAGCGAGGCCGCCGTCGGTTCGTTGATGATGCGGAGTACATCGAGGCCGGCGATCTTGCCGGCGTCCTTGGTGGCCTGACGCTGGGCATCGTTGAAATAGGCGGGAACCGTGACGACGGCCTGGGCGATCTTCTCGCCGAGATACGCTTCCGCGTCGGACTTCATCTTGGCCAGGATCATCGCGGAGATTTCCGGCGGGCTGAACGTCTTTTCCTCGTTGCCAACGATCACCTTGACGTGGGCATCGCCATTCGGGCCGCGCACGACTTCGAACGGGACACGCTTGCGCTCCAGCTCAACCTCCTCGTACTTGCGGCCCATGAACCGTTTGATCGAGTACACCGTGTTCTTCGGGTTCACGACCGACTGACGCTTCGCCGCCTGGCCGACGAGCCGCTCGCCCGATTTCGTAAACGCCACGACCGACGGTGTGGTGCGACCGCCTTCCGCGTTCGGAATGACGACGGGCTCCCCGCCCTCCATGACCGCCATACAGGAGTTCGTCGTCCCTAAATCGATTCCCAAAACTTTTGCCATTGTCTTAGTTAGTGCTCCTCTCTGAGCATAGAAACCCGCTTCCCTATTAGCAGCGGCAATGCCATGAAAATCAGCGCGTTAGCAAGTGGCTTATAGCCAGCTTGTTGCATAATTCCACTGCCGCCGACGATGTGAGCCATGTCACAGCGGACGTGTCACACACCCGCCTCTCGGAGTGCCACGCGCGCCATCATGTCACAGCTTGACCAGCCACCCGACCACGGCCAATATCGCGGTATGAGTTGGAACGTGCTCGTCACGCGCCGCGTCCCGCCCGAGGGAATCGAACTGCTTCGCAAGAGCGGGGCAGAGGTCCGGTGGCATGACGAAGAATCGGCGCTACCGCGCGCCAAACTTCTCGCGCAGGTGCGCCCCTGCGATGGCGTGATCGTCACGGGCGGCGATCGGGTCGATGCCGAATTCCTCGACGCCGCGCCGAAACTCAAAGTCGTCTCCTGCGTCGCGGTCGGCTACGACAACGTCGATCTCGCCGGGGCCACGCAGCGACGCATCGCCGTCACCAACACACCGGATGTACTCACCGATGCGTGCGCCGATCTTACGTGGGCGCTGATTCTCGGTATCGCGCGCCGGGTTGTCGAAGGCGACCGGCTCGCCCGCTCGGGAGAATGGCGCGGCTGGGCACCGACGCAACTGCTCGGCGTCGACGTGGCGGGCAAGACCCTCGGCATCGTCGGCGCGGGACGCATCGGCGCCGCCGTGGCGAAGCGCGCGACCGGCTTCTCGATGCGCATTCTTTACTTCTCCCGAAATCCAAAGCCTGAAATGGACGCGCTCGGCGCGAAGCGCGTGACGTTCGACGACGTATTGCGCGAGTCGGATTTTGTTTGCGTGCATGTCCCGCTGACGCCCGACACACGCCATCTGTTTGGCGAAACCGAATT